>JAMBLL010000029.1 GCA_023336765.1 Actinomycetes bacterium
AAGGCAGGGGGTCCAAGAACCAGCAAAGCGAGGATCATCGCGATGATCCGGGTCGGCATCGTGCTCCTATCTCAGGCGGATCGTTGTGTGATCTCCCAGTCGCCTGCCGCCGAACGATACCGCGCCATCCTCAAATAGCTTGGATATCTGGACCATGACCTGGTGGGTCGCGGCATCGCGCAGCCCTGCGGGGACCGCCGCATACACGACATCGACGATCTCGCCAACGCTCGATGCGCCTCCTGCTACGGCTGCGAGGATCTGGCGTTCTCGCTCGAGCCTGTGATCGATGTAGTCGTTGATCACCGCGGCAGCATCATCCATGGCGTCGCCGTGACCTGGCTCAAGTCTCGCCACACCGAGGTCTCTCACGAGGTACAAGCTCTCGAGATACTGGGCGGCATCCTCGATGATGACGGACGATCCACCCATGATGTGATCACCCGTGAACAGAACACCATCGATGCGGAAACACAGATGATCGGGTGTGTGGCCTGGTGTGTGTACCGCGAGCAATTCGATCGACCCAACGGTGATCGTCTCACCATCGGCCACAGTGATGTCCGGGACGAAGTGCGGGCCCTTCTCGTAGCCGTACACCGGAACGCCGAGCCTGGCAGCGAGCGGGTTCGCAAGAGGGGCGTGATCTGGGTGGGTATGTGTCGCGACGACGGCGACGGACTGGAGGCCTTCAAGTGCCCTGACGATCTCCACAGCGTGCTCGTCGATGACGGGGCCTGGGTCAAGCACGAGCGCTTCACCTTCACTCACGATGATGTAGGTATTCGTGCCTGGGCCGGTGTACAGGCCGGGATTCGGTGCGAGGATCCGTGAGATCATGAGCGGCGCTTGAACTCCGCGGGAACGCGGCCTCCATCGGAGATAACGTCGCTGAGACGTTCAAGAATGGTTGGGTCGCGCTGGGAGGGGCCAGCAGCCTCAAAGTCGGGATCGTCCGGCATCAGGATCCTTGCGTTGTCCTCGCCGACTGCCAGCCTGGGTTCGATCGGGGGAACCGGGGCGAGAGATTCCAACATGTCCATGAGAGCAGCGGTGGATGATGCTGAGCCGAGGAGTTCGAGTGTCTTTCGGGTGGGGAACGCAACATCCCACTCCCCTCGGTCCTCTCTATCAAGAGCTTCGAGCGGGGGTACCCACTCGACACCGATGAGTTCCTGCTCGTTGAACGTCACGTCGACTCCGTCCATCTCGATCGCGAGGAAGAACCTCGTGTCGAATCGGATGGGGAACACGCTCGGCGTGATCCAGTTCGAAAAGTACGTCAACCGGTCGAGGCCAAACTCGTGGGACGACTCTCCGATGGCACCAAGCACGTCATCAACGATGGGCAACGACAGCGTCCCCTCCGTCGTGACCCAAACGCCAGTCTCCTCCGCAAGTTCCCTCAGTGCAGCGACCTCCCAGTCCGCAGACGGTTTGAACCCCAATTCTGCAGCGTGAAGAGCATCCTCTTCGTCAACGACGCCTCCGGGAAACACCCACGTCCCCGGCATGAAGCGGGCCGAGTGCGGACGCTGAACCATGAGGACCTCAAGGCTGACGCGCTCGCGCACAAGACAAACCGTGGAGGCCCGGCGGAGGCTGGTCACTGCACAACTACCCATCGTGATTGGAGTCGCCTCACGAACCAACCGCGCAACGCCTCGCGAACACCGGGGATCATGAGGAGCAGTCCCACGATGTCTGTCATGAAACCGGGCGTGAGCAGCAGCGCACCTGCCACAAGGATCATCGCACCGTGCACGAGATGTGAGGTTGGCGGGTTGCCAGCAACGATCTCTTCTTGAATGCGGATCCACGTGTAGCGGCCCTGGCGCGAGACAAGCCATGAGCCAACGAATGCCGTTGCGATAACGATCGCGATGGTGGGCCCGATGCCGATCGCTGAGCCGACGTAGTAGAACAGCATGATCTCAACGAGGGGGACGATGACGAAGGCGAGAAACAACCATGTGCGGATGCGCATGACGACAAGGGTAGACGCTCTACCCTGCAGTCATGAAATTGAGCGACCTCCCATCCGTTGATGCGCTGACAGCCGAACTTCTGGACGTGTACGATCTTCCTGGCTTGATGGTCACGGGCGTTGCAAGGCAAGCGGTGGACAACGCCCGCATTGAGATCAAGGCGGGCCGCGACACTGACCCGACCGCGATCGCAACCGAACTGCTCGACGACATCGCAGCAACGAGACCACGTCGCGTGATCAACGCAACGGGGGTGCTCCTGCATACGAACCTCGGGCGAGCACCCGTTGCTGACATGACCGCAGATACGGCAACGACGATCCTCACCGGTGCAAGCAACGTCGAGATCGATGTCCGGACGGGACGCCGAAGTAAACGACACGACTACCTCGGTGCCCTCATCCCTCTCGTCACTGGCGCCGAGGCGGGGTTCGCGGTGAACAACAACGCCGGGGCGCTGCTCCTCGCTCTTGCGAGTGTTGCGGGAGGTGGCGGCAGGGTTGCAGTGAGCCGTGGGGAACTGATCGAGATCGGGGGATCCTTCCGTCTCCCCGACCTGATGGCTGCAAG
>JAMBLL010000030.1 GCA_023336765.1 Actinomycetes bacterium
TCAGCCATCAGCCATCAGCAAGAAGAGGAAGAGGGCGACGATGCGGTGATTGACACCGGGGAGATGGAACAGTTGGGCTCTGTCACTGCAACTGCTGATACGGACGACGGAGACCAGACAACGGAAGACGCCTCCGCTCCTGTTCCCACGGTCGCGTTTGACTATGACGACTACTACGGCGTACCAGAGGCACCACAGTCTGCGGTGATAGCTCCAGTCACCACACCACAACCGGCAGCAGCCAAGACCAAGCGCAGCAGTGTTCCGTTCTTCCTCGGCGCTCTCGCAGCTGGCATCGTTGGGGCCGCTATGACGATCGGCGTCCTCGCGGCCACCGGAACATTCGAGCAGACGGAGACACCGACTACGACGGTCGTGAGCGCCGCCGAAGCTGTCGAGACGATCCCGATACCTGCGGTTACCACTCAGATCATCAACGACCTCGGGAGTGCCATCAATCCGACAGCTGTTGCTGCGAAGGTTATTCCTTCGATCGTGACGGTCACCGTCTTCAACGATGGAGATGACAATGAGGATGGGCTGTTCAGCGTTGGGTCCGGATCCGGTGTTGTTGTATCCAGGGACGGTTACATAATCACAAACCATCATGTGATCGACGGTGCAAGCGACTATCGCGTCGAATTCGAAGATGGCAGGGTGTACACGGCTGAACTCGTCGGAAGTGACGACCTGACAGACATTGCGGTCCTCCAGATCTCTGCTGACAACTTGGTACCTATCGATTTGGGCTCATCGGACGACCTTGATCTCGGTGATCCCGCAATCGCCGTCGGCAACCCGCTCGGTCAGATAGGGGGAGCTTCCGTCTCGGTCGGCATCATCTCAGCTTTCGACCGTCAGGTCGATTTCTCGGCCGACGACTTCCTCCATGGGATGATCCAGACCGACGCGGCCATCAACAGTGGCTCGTCGGGCGGCGCCCTGGTTAATGCCGATGGCGCACTCATCGGCATCACCTCTGCGATCGGTGTGTCCCAGGCAGGACCCGAAGGCATCGGATATGCCATCCCCGTCGAGCTCGTGAAGAGGATCTCGGATGAGATCATCGAGGACGGCGACGTACAACATCCATTCCTCGGCGTCACCATTGGGACGTTCTTCGATGAAGCGGCCGACGGTGCGACTGTTCCTGCAGGCTCTGACATCCAGACCATCGAAGGCACGGACTCAGCTGCCGGACAAGCTGGACTTCTGCCTGGAGACGTCATCCTACGGATCGGCGACAAGCAGATCTCTAACCAGACCGATCTCATCCTCGCTGTACGCCTGTACCGTGTAGGGGACGAAGTCGAGTTCGGCGTTGTCCGCGATGGTGAGGACAAGACATTCGTGGTCACGCTCGGACAGCGACCTGCAGAATTCGGAGGCTGACCTCAATGTACGGTATGGACGACGAAGGTATCTTCGAGCAGTTGTTCAAGATGCTCCAGTCCTCCGGACCCGTGAACTGGAAACTCGCCAGAGAGGTGACGAAGAGCCTCGCTGGCCAACCCGAACCCGTCGAACCCGGGGTTGCCGAGGAGTACCAGGAACTCTCACACGTCGCCCAGGTCAGGATCTCGACGCTATCGTCCCTGCCGTCTCCGGCCACTGGGGAATTGAACCCGACGGATCGTGCGACGTGGGCCGCTGAGAATCAGCAGTCATTCAGGATTCTTGTCGAACCTCTCGCGTCGAAGTTCACGGACATGATGGGGTCAGCCCAGATGCCAGGAATCGGAGGGTCCGGTATGGAGTCGATGCTCGCACCGCTCGGCCCGGCTCTCCTCGGAATCCAGGCAGGAACGATGGTCGGGTTCATGTCACATCGGGCACTCGGCCAGTTCGATACAGGGATTCCAGCAATGGATCACGACCGGCCGTATGTGATCGTCCCGAACCTCGATGACTTCGCCATCGATCACGGCGTCGACCATCGTCAGGTCAGGCTGTGGGCGGCGCTTCACGAGGAGGCTTTCCACCGGATCATGTCGATCGAGTGGATCAGAGGACGGTTCGTGGAACTTGTTGAAACGTTCTACGACACCGTCGACATCGACGCCAGCGACCTCCTCGGCAAGCTGTCGGGAGCGATGGGAGATCCCAGCGAACTCCAACGGATGCTCGGCGATGAGGGGGACGGTGCAGGGCTGATAAAGGGCACATCAGATCCGGAGCGACTTGCGGATCTCCAAGCATTCACTGCCTTCATCGAGGGATACGCTGACCGCGTCGTCGCTATTGCGGGCATCGACCTCATACCAAGTATCGCACGAATCGAGACTGCATACGACCGCAGGCGGACCGAACCGAACCAGGCAGAACAGTTCCTTCAGCAGTTCGCAGGCCTTGCACTCGAACGCCACCGAGCGATCGATGCCAGGCAGTTCTGCAACGACGTTGTGGAACGGTGGGGCCCCGAAACACTCGACAAGGTATGGGACGACCCGACGAACATGCCACGACTCGAGGAACTCACCGATCCCATCGGCTGGGCAGCGCGCGTGCTCCTTGATGACGCGAGCTTCGAAGACCTAGATCCAGAGTCGTAACCCTCCTATTTTCTCCCCCGCTCTTTGGGGGGGAGATGTCCCGAGGGACGAGGGACAGAGGGGGAACCCGAGTCGCACCACTGAGCTTGATCCGATGCTAGAGCGCGCAAGCCAAGTGGATCATCGTGGTCTCCCCCTCCGACCTCGCTGCGCTCGGCCACCTCCCCCGTCCAAAGAGCCGAGGGAGGAGAAGAGGCTTCGGTAGACTTCGCCTCGCTCAAACCGACCCCACCCCAACCAGGAGACCACGCCATGCCCCTTGCTATCGGCACCCCTGCCCCCGACTTCACGCTGTATGACCAGAACGCGGTGCAGGTCTCACTCTCGGACCTCGCCGGGCACAACAGCCTGATCGTATTCATCCCGTTCCCCTTCACAGGGCATTGCGACAATGAGGGCTGCGCGATCCGTGACGGACTCGGGGGCCTCGAATCGCTCGATGCGAAGGTCGTTGTGATCACCGACCATGCCGTTCCCGTCAATGCCAAGTGGGCTACAGAGAACGGATTCGACTTTCCCGTGCTCTCGGACTTCTGGCCGCACGGGGTTACGACCCAGGCGTACGATGCGTTCAACAACATGCTCGGGGCTGCGAACCGCGTCACGTACGTGCTCGACGCTGACGGGATCATCCGAGACGTGATCGCAACCGAGTCTCTTGGCATCCCCCGCGAGTACGAGCTATACGGTCAGGCACTCGCCGCCCTCTGAATCACTCAGCTTCCAGGCCGTACCCGACCCCTGACACGGACGATCCGGGGTGCTTGTACGAATGCCTCGAGACTGTGTGTCTCTGAGACGAGTGTGGATCGCAGCTAGTGGACTCAGGTCTATCATCCCTACGAATCGGCAGTAGCTCTATTCCGTAAGGTGAAGCGCATAGAATCTCCTGAATCGTCACCGTCACCCATCGTTGAGGGTTCAAGAAAGACCCTCTCGCCAGGGCTTCGTGCAGCACTCGTTGTCGGACTTCTGTACCTGTTCCTCGTTGGGGTCAAGATGCTCGAGGGTGGCGTCAAGCTTCTCGGATCTGACACCGCGGGCGGCCTGTTCGACGGCATCACCAACCCCGTTGCTGCGCTCTTCGTCGGCATCCTGGCAACGGTCCTCGTCCAGTCATCGTCTGTAACGACCGCAACGATCGTCGGACTCGTTGCAGCCGGGCAACTCGACATCGAGATCGCTGTCTACATGGTCATGGGCGCCAACATCGGCACCACGGTCACCAACACGATCGTGTCTCTGGCCCACGCCCGCAAGTCCGAAGAGTTCAAGCTGGCATTCTCCGCGGCAACGATGCACGATTTCTTCAATCTCATCGCAGTCATCGTCTTCCTCCCCCTCGAGTACTTCACGGGATTCCTGCTGAACACAGCCACTTGGCTCACCGATCTCCTCCCCGTGGGCAAGGACGCGACCTTCAATTCGCCGATAAAGGGCGCGGTGAAATGGGGGGCGAACCTGATCGAGGGGATCTTCGAAAGCTTCATCGAAAACCCTACGACCCTTGGTATCACCTTCATCGTGGTGGGCATCATCATCATCTTCATAACGCTCATGTACATCACCAAGAACATGAGGCTGTTGATCGCTGCACGCATCGAGAATTCGATCAACGCTGCCCTTGCAAAGAGCGCCCTTGTCGGAATGGGTGTTGGTGTGCTGGTGACGATCTCGGTTCAGTCATCTTCCATCACAACCTCGATCCTCGTGCCCCTCGTCGCCTCGGGCATCCTGTTGCTCAGAAACGCCTACCCGATCACACTTGGTGCGAATATCGGGACGACGGTCACTGCACTTCTCGCCGCGCTTGCGACAGGAGCAGCGAGCGGCATGACGATTGCACTCGTCCATCTTTTGTTCAACGTGTTTGCGATCCTTGTCATCTACCCGATCCCGAAGATCAGGTACATTCCCGTAATACTCGCGGAGAAGCTCGCACGCGTGGCCGCCAACAAGAAATGGGTGGCAATCGCCTACGTCGGCGGTATGTTCATTCTCATCCCGATTCTCGGTATTGTCATACTCAACTAGGAGAGCACAGTGGTACTCGAATTCTTCAAAGGGACATCACAGACTCCGATCGACGAGGTGCGCACGACAATCGCTCGCATGCTCGAAGATGGGCACGATGTCTTCGTCACGGCATCAGATGCGCTGTTCGGTGGTGGCAAGTCGAAAGCGACCAAGCGCGAGGTGCGCGCGACCGACCAGGAGATCAATCAGATGCAGGCGGATGTGCGGCGGAGCCTCATGATCCACTCGTCGGTGAACCCCACTGACCTTCCTCTTGTTCTCCAGTATGCGTCAATCGTTAAGGACGCTGAGCGCGTCGGGGACTACGCGAAGAACCTGTACGATCTCGTCCGTTACGGTGCAAGTTTCGCTGATGCTCCCGACGAGAACGAACTGGCCGGATATCGCGATGCTGTCGCGAACCTCATCCTTGAAGCTGCATCCGTCTTCGATGCAATGGATACCGAACGGGCTCAGGAACTCATCAACAAGGCGGATGGATTCCTCAGTGACTACGACGCCCACGTCAAGGCCCAATGCCAGGTGCCACAGGAAAGCAACGCACAGTCCGCAGTGTCGAGGGCTCTCTACTACCGCTTTCTCAAGAGAACAACGGCTCACGTGATGAACGTCCTGACGTCACTTGTCCAACCTCTCGACCGTCTCGACTACTACGACGAGGCACCTGAAGACAGATAGGACGACAGCTCGCAAGCTCGCCGACAGCACTGCCGTCAGGTCGTGAAGTGCAGTGGTCCTTTCTGGCTGTTGGCTGACGGCTGACGGCTGTAGGCTGTTCCTCATGGACTTCTCATACTCAGATCGTTCGCTTGGATACCAGGAACAACTCGCTGCCTTCATGGAGGAATACGTCTACCCCGTTGAGCGTGGCATCAAGGACCGGGATCCGCTCCCCGGAGAACCGGTTGAAGCACCCCCCGAAATGGCTGAGCTCAAACGCATCGCCAGAGAACAAGGGTTGTGGAACCTGTTCCTTCCAGACGAGGAGTACGGCGCTGGCCTGTCGAACACTGAATACGCACCGCTAGCCGAGATGATGGGCCACGTCATCGAACTCGCCCCGGAGGCGACGAACTGCTCTGCTCCTGACACGGGGAACATGGAAGTACTGCACATGTTTGGAACACCGGAACAGAAGGAGCGCTGGTTGGTCCCACTCCTCGAAGGAGAGATTCGTTCCAACTTCGGGATGACAGAGCCAGCAGTGGCATCATCAGACCCGCGCAACCTTGAGGCATCGGTCATCCGGGACGGCGACGACTACATCATCTCGGGAACGAAGTGGTGGTCGACAGGGGCCGTGTCGAAGGACTCGAAGGTCTCGATATTCATGGGCATCACAGACCCCGACGCCCCGCCAAAGAGCCGCTACTCGATGATCCTCGTGCCTATGGACGCCGACGGCGTGGAGGTTGTGCGCGACCTCAATGTCTTCGGCTACAGCCACCGTGGAGGCCACGCCGAGGTCACCTATCGCGATGTCCGTGTACCCGCAACGAACATGATCGCAGGTCCAGGTCAGGGCTACATGATCGCTCAGGCACGGCTCGGACCCGGCAGGATCCACCACTGTATGCGGGCGATCGGTCAGGCAGAGCGCGCGCTGTCAATGATGGTCGAACGGGCAAAGTCAAGGACTGCCTTTGGATCGACGATCGCTGAAAAGGGCGTGGTCCAGGACTGGATAGCGGAGTCACGTCTACGGATAGATCAGGCACGGATGCTTGTGTTGCGCGCTGCATGGCTGATCGACACGCAGGGCAATCGGGCCGCACGTCAGGACATTTCCGCCATAAAGGTGGTCGCACCGCGAACTGCGCTGTGGGTCATCGACAAGGCCATCCAGGTCCATGGAGGCATGGGCGTGTGCGACGACACTCCCCTCGCCGGCATGTGGGCCAATATGCGCACCCTCCAACTCGCAGACGGCCCCGATGAGGTCCACAAGATGGTGATCGCAAGGAGGGAAATAGGAAGAAGCGTAAATCGTAAATCGTAAATCGCCAGAAATCGAAGAGCTGAACATGGAGCAGCCGGTCAATCCCTGCGGTTCCGGAGCCGATTCCTCCAGTCGATTTACGATTTACGATTTACGATCCTCAGCTGTCTCATCCAAACAGTTTATGCCACCAGATCTTCAGCATGCTGTCTCGTCCGGGGGCGGGCAGATCAGCGAGGATCTCCTCGAGGTGATCCGGAGGGATGTCTCCGACCAGCACGAAATTGCGATCCTTGTCCGCCCACCGTATTCGTACATCCTGGGCCGTAGGGACCATCTCATAAAGCCCATCATCCGTAACGAGCGCCATCGAGTCAGCGAAACCGTCGATCACCGTGCGCTTGGATATCGCAAACACTGAGAAACCGAATAGGCCATCTGAATAGAAGCTCTGCTCGGAACCTCCGGGTCCCTGAAACACATCGACGATCTGATACCCGGCCAGCTCATTCGGGAGCAGGTCGCTGTCGCTGTGCATGATCACCTGAACAGGGACTGACGACATCTCCTCTGGTTCGGGATACATGCGGTAGGGCTTGAAGTCGCTCAGCGACACTGTGCGAAAGACCCGACCCTGGCCGTTGAAGGTCTCGGCGAGCAACACGGCCCCCGAACGTTCGTCGACGATCAAGGTGGCGCGCTTGAGGTCCCCCTCCATGACCTCGACGCGGAGAGCGGAACGGTGCATGTGCTTGACCGTGGTCACGCTGCCGACTTCGTACCGCTGGATCTCAGGTGTCGTCTTTGCGGTCAAGAAGACAAGTCCAGACGGCACCTCTCCCATCGACACCAGTCGGCCGTTCCCAGAAACTGTCCACGACGAGTTCGTTCTGACCAGCTCGCCACCGCTCCAGTGCTCAACAAGCTGGTCTGTCACTTCGATCTGGTTGCCCCACACTGATTTCGTCACCCTGGTGGCGTTGTACGTTGCTTCACGGGCCTGGGTGATGATGTCCTCGAGTTCACCCGCTGTAACTGCAGGGGTAAGCACTCCGAACGCCACGGCAAACGTCGTGCCCACGAGAACGGAACGGCCCAGCCGTGTCATGGTGCGGTGTTCGAGATCTGGACGGCAGCAGGAACAGACGCCACAGCGGCATGTCGGGCGTTGAGGTCCGCGATCGAGATGGTCGGCTGCTCACCACCGGAGGCGAACGGACCTACGGTGAATGCAATCACGACAGCTGCCACACCGGTCGCAAGGGCTACGACCGCAGGGATCCTCCGTCTTGTCGCAGTCGTGGTCTCCCTGTGTACGTCAAGGAATACAGGGGACTCGACTCCTGGAAGTGCGCGAATCGCGATCCGTGATCTGTCGAGATCAGCGAGCACCATCCTGCATTCACCGCAGCTCTCGAGGTGTGCTGAAACAATTGGCGTCTCTTGGGTAGATAGCTCCCCGTCGAGGAAGGCGGACAGTTCCTCATCGAGATGCGTCCTGGGAAGTAGATGAGACGGAATCTCAAGCATCGGCATGAGCCTGACAGCGCGGCGAGCTTCTTTGAGTTTGTGGAACTCGGCGATCGCCTCGAGATCATTGTCAAGGACGTGCACCACCTCGTTGAGTTCCTCATCGGTCAAAACACCATCGAGGTAGCACGACAGCAGAATCGACAGCTGTGCCTGGTAGGTGTTCATACGGGCCATGTCAACAGGTCCCTCAACATGGAACGCCCGCGATGGATTCGCGAGCGAACGGTTCCAATGGGAACATCCGTCGCCTCAGCGATCTCCTCGTAGGTCAGACCTACGACATCACACATGACGACCGCCTCCCTGAAGTCGTAGGGGAGTTTGACCAGGGCAGCCTGGACATCATCAGACAATCGGACACTGGCGAGCACCTCATCTGGCGACGGACTCGCCCCGAGGGCGGAGAAATCGCCTTCGGGCAACGGAACGGTCGGTCTGCGCTTCTTCTTACGGATCCCGTCGAGGAACGCGTTTCGTGTGATCCGCCACAACCAGCCTTCAAATGACCCAGGGGTGTACGAGGCAAGGCCCTTGCGGACACGAAGAAGCACTTCCTGGACAAGATCGGCGGCATCGTCAGGGTTGCCTGTCAAGCGATACGCGAAGGTGTAGATCTTGCGACCGTACCGGTGCGCAACATCTTCCCAGGTCAGCGTTGTGTGTTCAGACATCGTCCCCATCTCGAAGCGTATAACGCTCAGCGCATCCGGGGAGTTCCTGAGAATCTCCTAAACGGTAGTGTCCTCAGACTGATCCTCGTCCTCGTCTGCGCCTTCTTCGACGCCCTTCTTGAACTCCTTGGCAGATGCGCCGATGGAGCGAGCAAGATCCGGGAGTTTCTTCGCTCCGAAGAGCAACAGCACCACGACAAGGATGATGAGGATCTCAGGTCCACCGATGTTTTTGATGAATGCGAACATGTGGAACTCCTTTCTTGAAACGAAGTGTAACCGACAGAACCGATTGCTTGGCAACTGACCATCCGAAATCTGACAATCAGGTGATACCAAAGGAATCGACGAAGGCCTGGAGTCGTTCCCTCGTGATGAACACGAGTCGATTGTCCCGCTTCTCCCTCTCGTACATGGCGTACGGCCCGTACTTGTCCGTGACGAGAATCGCCACATCCGGGTTGGTCTGGGCAACGCTCACCGCGAACTCGGAGAAGATGTGCTCGTCGAGTTCAGGGTACGAGCCAGCCTCGTGCTCGATCACCGCCAGAACGGTGTTCTGACCAGTGCGGCGAAGGCCGTAAATGCTGGCTTTCTCGTCGGAGCTGAGACTGAACCCCGTTCTTCCCACAGAGACCTCGTAGCCACTCACTCGAAGAAGGCCAACCACCAGGTCGTCGAGTGACATCTCGGCAGGGTCAAGACCGATCGAACGGAGGTGGGCCTCTGTTGGAGCGGAGAGTTCGATGAACTCAGCCACGGGTTCGAGGGTCTCGGCCGCCGATGGCGTTGTGGACACAGTCGTGTCCGCAACAACGGACGCAACATGGGCTATCGGGTCATGTTCGAGTTCAACGAGTATGTTGAGCCTGGGATCGGGGAGTTCCCCGGGATCGGGAAGATCGATCGTGCACACCACCTCGGGATCGTCCCCACGCATCGCAGATACCTCTATGTGGTGGATTCCGTCAAGAGGGAGGCCGTCGGCCTTCTTCGTGCGGACGTATTCGACAGCATTCGCACACAGCAGGTCCGTCAGATGATCGCCGGCAGGGGCATCCCCAAGAGGAACCGCGAACAAAGTGCGAGCCGTATCGCCCTTGACATGAAAGTCAGTCACCAGCGGAGCGGGGCGCTGAGGCAGGGGAGATTCTGGAGCAACCGATCGCTGCGCCGACTGGCCGAACGATTTCACAACGATCACCAGGAGAGCGGCCATGGCTATCACTATTACCACGAGCACGATGATGGCGACAACGGTCAAGAGACTCTCCTATTGCTGGGTAGCACTCATTCTACGCAGATTGCGTTGCCAGTCAGAAGTTGTTCAACCAGCGCGACGATGGCGTGCGGCGATCTGGCGTTCTCGCCGGATCTTGCGCCGTTCACGCTCGGACATGGCTCCCCAGATCCCGAACTTCTCGCTGGAGACGATGGCGAATTCGAGACACTCGGCGCGCACCGAGCACTCTCGGCAGATCTGTTTTGCGGTGCGAGTGGATGCACCTCGTTCCGGAAAGAACAGGTCGGGATCCGCGCCGCGACAATTGGCGAAATCCTGCCAGGCCAGATCTACGCCCTCAGCCTGCAGAACTTCTATGAGGTCAGGAAACACGAGTACTCCGTGGATGTTGTAATTACGATTATGTAATTCAACCGTAACGGCGCGCGCGTGTCAAGTCGAAATTAGCAAGAAGCCCACAGGTGACAGCCATCAGCTCAGAAAACGGCGCCTCATTGCCGTGCCTCTCGCCTGTTCTGGCTGTCGGCTGAAGGCTGTCGGCTTTTCCTTCTGGCTGACGGCTGACGGCTTCCTCCTATAATCCTCACAACCCCTTTTAGGAAGGTTCAGTGACGACAACGACACGCGCTGAAGTTGAAGCCCGTCAGGGATGGCGCTCCTGGCTCGGAGGATTCTTCTCCTCATCCGTAGGACTCAAGTGGTTGATGGCCCTCACCGGCTTCGGACTCTTGCTCTACGTCTTGGTACACATGATCGGCAACTTGAAGGTCTTTCTCGGTACCGATGCAGCCGGCGAGTACCACATCGACCTCTACGGTGAGGCTCTGAGGAATCTCGGTGGTGATCTCGTCCCCCACGAGTCCATCCTCTGGCTGTTCCGAATCGGTCTCCTTGCTCTTTTTGGCATTCACATCTACGCGGCGTGGGTGCTGACGCTCCGGAATCGCAGCGCACGGGGCAAGGAACGCTACGAGCACAAGCGAAACTACGAGGCAGTCAACTATGCCAACAGGACGATGCGCTGGGGTGGCGTTCTCGTACTCCTGTTCGTACTGTTCCATATCGCGGATCTGACCGTTGGGTGGGCCAATCCCGACTTCGTCGAGGGTGCGGTGCACGACAACCTGGTTGCAAGCCTTTCACAGCCCATCGTGGCGATCTTCTACCTCGCTGCCCAGGTCGCACTGGCATTCCACATCTACCACGGAGCGTGGAGCCTGTGGCAGAGCCTCGGGATAGTGAATCCCAGATACAAGGCGTTCCGTCGCTATTTCGCAGTGGCGTTTGCAGCAACCGTATTCATCGGGAACACAGCGATCATCGTCGCAGTGTGGTCCGGCTACATCTCCTAGGTGGACAGGCAAATCATGGAATCATCAATATACGCACTCGATGCAAAGATCCCGGACGGCCCGATTCAGGACCAGTGGGATCAACACAAGTTCGCGACTCCCCTGGTCAACCCCGCAAACAAGCGCAAGTACGACATCATCGTCATCGGTACAGGGCTTGCGGGTGCATCCGCTGCCGCATCGTTCGGTGAACTGGGTTACAACGTCAAGGTATTCACGTATTCCGACTCGCCACGAAGGGCGCACTCCATCGCTGCTCAAGGTGGGATCAACGCAGCGAAGAACTACCCGAACGACGGCGACTCGATATTTCGCCTCTTCTACGACACGGTAAAAGGCGGCGACTACCGCTCCAGGGAGTCCAACGTCTATCGGTTGGCACAGGTCGCAAACGAGATCATCGACCAGACCACTGCTCAGGGCATCCCGTATGCCCGCGAATACGGTGGCCTCCTCGACAACCGGTCCTTTGGTGGGGCCCAGGTATCGAGGACATTCTACGCCCGCGGCCAGACGGGACAGCAGTTACTTCTTGGCGCATATCAAGCGCTAGCCCGTCAGATCGATGCCGGGACCGTCGACTACTACAACCGATCCGAGATGCTCGAAGTGGTGATCAAGGACGATCATGCGGTTGGTGTCATCATCCGGAATCTGGTCTCAGGCGAGATCACATCGCATTCGGCACACGTTGTAGTTCTTGCCACCGGCGGATACTCCAACGTGTTCTTCCTATCGACGAACGCTATGGCATGTAATGGTTCAGCAATATGGCGGGCGTATCGAAAGGGAGCGTTCTTCGCCAACCCAGCGTTTACGCAGATCCACCCGACGTGCATCCCGGCAGCCGACGAGCATCAGTCCAAGTTGACTTTGATGTCTGAATCGCTGAGAAACGATGGACGCATCTGGGTTCCCATAACCCCGGGCGACAACCGGCCAGCGAACGACATTCCTGACGAGGAGCGCGATTATTACCTCGAACGGATGTACCCGGCATTCGGGAATCTCGTTCCCCGCGACGTCGCGTCACGAGCAGCAATGCGCATGCTTGACGAGGACCGGGGTGTGGGCCCGCTGCGCAACGGCGTCTACCTTGACTTCAAGAGTGCGATCGGACGCCTCGGACAGGCGAAGATCGAGGAACGGTACGGGAATCTCTTCGAGATGTACGAGCGCATCACAGATGAAAACCCCTACGAGGTTCCCATGCGTATCTACCCCGCACCCCATTACACGATGGGTGGCTTGTGGGTTGACTACAACTTGATGACCACGATTCCAGGCCTGTACGCGATCGGCGAAGCGAACTTCTCCGACCATGGCGCGAACCGTCTCGGCGCATCAGCCCTCATGCAGGGACTCGCCGACGGGTACTTCGTGCTGCCGTACACGATCGGTGGATACCTGGTGGATTACCTCAACGTGCCACCGGTGTCCACAGATGACCCGGTGTTCGTCGAAGCGCGGGCAGCCGTGGAGGAGCAGACGAATGCCTTCCTCGCGATCAACGGCACACAATCGGTCGACCACTTCCACAGGCAACTGGGGAATGTGATGATCGAGCACTGCGGGCTCGCACGAAGCCGCGAAGGCCTAGAGACGGCGATCGACGAGATAAGGGAGATCAGGACCAACTTCTGGAAGGACCTACGCGTGATCGGAACGTCAGACTCCCTCAACCAGTCACTCGAACGTGCAGGAAGAGTGGCGGATTTCCTCGAACTCGCTGAGTTGATGTGCATTGACGCAATGGACCGCGAGGAGAGTTGCGGTGGGCACTTCAGGCTCGAGCACCAGACAGAGGACGGTGAGGCCAAGCGTGATGATGTGAACTATGCATACTCAGCGGCCTGGGAATCGATGGGGAGTAAGAACGCTCCATTGCTCCACAAGGAGTTTCTCGAGTTCGAATACGTTGCCTTGAGCCAGAGGAGCTACAAGTAATGGACCTCTCACTCAAGATCTGGAGACAGGCCCGCGCAAACGAAGAGGGCGAATTCAAGACCTATCAGGCCAAGAACGTAAGTCCTGAGGCCTCGTTCCTCGAGATGCTCGATGAGGTCAACGAAGAGCTCAACGCGACAGGTGAGGATCCGATCGCATTCGAGCACGACTGCAGGGAGGGAATCTGCGGCGCCTGCGGGGTCATGATCAATGGCAGCCCCCACGGTCCACAGTCGGGTACGGCCACATGCCAGCTACACATGCGGAAATTCGAGGACGGTGACTCGATCACGATCGAGCCATGGAGGGCAACAGCCTTCCCCGTCCTCAAGGACCTCATTGTGGACAGAGCGCCCTTCGACCGAATCATGGAGGCTGGCGGATACATCTCGGTGAACACCGGAGCGGCTCCTGATGCCAACATCATTGCAGTACCCAAATGGTCAGCCGAGTCCGCGATGGATGCTGCATCGTGCATCGGATGTGCTGCCTGTGTTGCGGCCTGTCCCAACAGTGCAGCGAACCTGTTCACTGCAGCCAAGACACAGCACCTGAATCTTCTGCCCCAGGGCAAGCCAGAGCGATATCTCAGAGCGGCAGCAATGGTCGAAACGATGGAGCAGTACTTCGGTTCGTGCACCAACTACGGCGAGTGCGAAAAAGCATGCCCGAAGAACATCTCCATCGACTTCATCGCGATGATGAACAAGGACTACGTCAGGGCACAGTTCTTCAACATGGCAAGACAGGGACAGAAGTAGATTTCAGTCGACAGTTCACAACAACGGACCGCCGGTTTCCTGCATCCCCCTTTCAAGGGGGATAAGCGACGAGCCCCAGCGAGGAGCTAGGGGGATCCGCTCTGTGGCACATGACTTGTTGGCTGTCGCGTTATCCCCCTGCATCGGGACTTCGTCCCTCTGCTGTCCCCCTTGAA
>JAMBLL010000031.1 GCA_023336765.1 Actinomycetes bacterium
CCCTCAGGCTGTTCTTGAATCGGGCCAGCATTGGGTGCAGAATGCGCCCCATTCGCCGTAGCGCGGATCGTGATTGAGCGTTGTACCGCACCCGGAGCACAGGGAACGGACGAAGTTGTCTGCTACGTGGCCGTGTGGCCCGTCGTGGGACAGGATGTCAGAGACGAGAACGGTGTTGGAACGACCTGGATGCATCCCACAACGGTACAGCCAGACGTCCTATATCGCCCTGCTAGGAACTCTCGGGATCGGGAACAGGGCCGAGGATCGCGTCCACGGATTCCATGACCTCATCGATCGTGGCGTGGCGCCCTGTCTCGAGTTTCGAGTACACGAGACTGTCCCCAACAACGACCTCGAACGCCCCACCCCTTGAAGGAATGATCGTGATGTCGTCGATGTAGTGTTCGTACTTGCCGAGAATCGCTTGAACCATGCTCACGGCACGGTCGGTGTAGTTTCAGGCTGCGCAGTATTCAATGGATAGGTGCATGGGGGGAAACGTAGTACGTAATACGTAGTACGTACTACTTCTTCAGTCCAATACTGCTCCGGATTCAGCTGAGCCGACGAGGCGGGCGTACTTGGCGAGTGCACCACGTGTGTAGCGGGGCGGATGGGGTTCCCATGCCTCACGTCGTTCTTCGAGAGTTGCGTCGTCGACGAGGATGTCGATGCTGCGGTTGGGGATATCCACTCTGACGACATCACCATCTTCGATGAGGCCGATGGGGCCACCGTGGGCAGCCTCGGGTGCAACGTGTCCGATACACAAACCTGTGGTCCCTCCCGAGAACCTGCCATCGGTAATCAACAGGACCGAATCACCGAGACCGGCACCCTTGATGGCCGCAGTGATCGCGAGCATTTCCCTCATGCCCGGGCCACCCTTTGGACCCTCGTAGCGGATGATGACGACATCGTTCGGCTTCAACTGGTGATCCCAGAGTGCTTCGAGTGCGTGTTGCTCGTCGTTGAACACCCGTGCGGTCCCTTCGAACACATCAAGATCGATGCCCGCGATCTTGACGACGGCACCACCGGGGGCGACCGAGCCTCGCAGGATGGCAATACCTCCCTGGGGGGCGAGCGGCTTGTCTATTGGGAGCAGCACATCCTGGTCCTGAGATACGACAACGTCCTCGAGATTCTCTGCCATCGTCCTACCGGTGACGGTCATCACATCACCGTGAAGTAACCCTGCGTCGAGCAGTTCCTTGAGGACGACAGGCACACCACCGATACGGTCAAGATCGACCATGTGGTACCTACCGAAAGGCTTCATGTCCCCGATGTGGGGGGTTCTGCGTGAGATCTCATCGAAATCCTCGAGGGAGAGGTCGACGCCGGCTTCATGCGCGATCGCCATCAGATGCAGGACCGCGTTGGTCGAACCGCCAAGCGCCATAACCGTCGTGATGGCGTTCTCGAACGCCTTGCGCGTCATTATGTCACGGGGGCGGATATCTGCCTCGAGCAGTGCCACAACGGCCTCCCCTGACTTGCGGGCGTAGTCGTCAAGCCTGCTGTCAACGGCCGGCACGGAGGCGGACCCGGGCAGGGACATCCCGATCGCCTCGCCAACGGATGCCATCGTGTTCGCAGTGAACATCCCTGCACATGATCCGGCTCCTGGGCAAGCGTTCTGCTCGATCTTGAGCAGCTGATCGTCGCTAATGGAACCCTCCGAGTGCGCACCTATACCTTCGAACACGTCGACGATCGAGATGTCCTTGCCGTCGACCCGACCGGGAAGCGAGGACCCGCCGTACAGGAATATGGACGGCAGGTTGTGGCGTGCTGCTGCCATCAGCATGCCAGGAAGGGACTTGTCGCACCCGGCGATCGACACCATGCCATCGAACCGTTCAGCATGCATCACCAGTTCGACCGAGTCGGCGATCACCTCTCTCGACACGAGCGAAGCCCGCATACCCTCGTGACCCATCGAGATACCATCAGAGACCGCGATCGTCGCGAACTCGAGGCCAACGGCACCAGCAGAGCGCACACCTATCTTGGCGAAGCCAGCGAGTTTCGGGCCTGTCACGTTGCACGGCGTGACCTCGTTGCCTGCTGACACCACACCGATCTGAGCGCGGGCGAAGTCATCTTCGCCGAGCCCAACGGCGCGAAGCATTGCCCGCGCTCCCGCTCGTGCTGGTCCGATCGTTACATCCTGGGAGTGAATCTTCTTCGACATAGCCCTGAGCGTACTCCAGCCACGATGGATCCCGACCCAGCGGCGCTACGCGTCGACTATCGGAGGTCATCACCTACCCTCGCGGGGTTATGAGTTCTGTGACAGAAACCTTTCCGGAGATACCGAGCGTTCCGCCGGCACCACCGAAACAGCTACCGAAGAAACGTATGGGTTGGGCCAAGAAGGGATTCCTCTTCTTGCTGGCCATGCTTGTTCTTGGTGTGTTCGCCGGATACGCGTACCTCACCTACACGGAGGGCAAGATCGATCGGATAGCTCCGAGCGAACTCACAGCCCTAGCTCCAGTCGCGGGCGGATCAGGAAACCCGATCAACTTCCTCATCGTTGGCGTTGACGACCGCTCCACGCTGCCAGACGACTGGGAGGACAACTTTGGTGACTTCTCCGGACGGAGAACAGACGTCATCATGGTGGCCCACATCGTCCCAGGTGAAGGTATCCAGATGCTGTCGATCCCCCGTGACCTGAAGTCGAACATTCCTGGATTCGGCACGAACCGGATCAACGCCGCCTACGTACTTGGCGGACCAGACCTTCTTGTCGAGACCGTACAGTCCGAGACAGGCATCCCGATCAACCACTACACCGAGATCGACTTCGCGGGTGTTGGCGCTGTGGTCGATTCTCTCGGAGGTGTCACCCTCGACTTCGACTATCCGGGACGAGACCTGAAGTCTGGTTTCGAGATCGATGCCGGGACCCACACCCTCAACGGGGAACAGGCCGTGGCATACGCACGATCCCGCAAATACCAGATCCTCAAGGATGGGGAGTGGCAGAGCACCGGTGGCGGAGATATCACGAGAACGAGCCGCCAACAGGAGTTGTTGATCGCTCTGTTCGACCAGGCAACGTCTCCTAGCAGCGCGTTCAACCTCCCGACGTTCCTTCCGACGTTCGCCGACCAGATAACCGCGGATGAGGGTGTCTCCATCGCCCTTATGGCAACGCTTGGCAAGGAGGCGTTGTCGATGAACACCCGCGACATCGACAACATGACGATGCCCGTCAAGAACTTCAAGGGAAATGATGGACGAGCCTACGTGATACCGATCGACACCACTCAGGCAGTCATCAACGCGTTCATCGCAGGTTTACCGTTCCCGCGGTAGGTGTTCAACGACAGGATCCCCGGCATCAGCCAGGGATCCTGTGGGTATGTCCCGTACCCTTGTTCTGATGCCCCCGATCGTCGGGCACCGTTACAACCCTTATGTCCGGCAACGCTCGAGTCCCGCGCCACAAATACCCGGGCAAAGAATCTGCAGCATCTTGCATCATCCGGACATAGTCTTGGTAACAGCCCACGCGGAGAGGCCGAGTGCGACCCCAACTCGATGACGCACGGTTCGACCAGATGTACATGACACATCGTGATGCCATCTGGTCGTACGTCATGCGGCGTGTCAGACGGGACGACGTCGACGATGCAGTGGCCGAGGTGTTCACAGTGGCCTGGCGAAAGATAGGGCGATCTCCGGACCCGGACGAGCAGTTGCCGTGGCTCTACAGCATCGCCGGGTTCATCGTCAGGAACACGAACCGCTCCTCAGTTCGGAGGCGACGCTTGTGGGGGAAGATCGCCGTGATGCCGCCTGTGGACGACCCCGGGTCCGATGTCCAGGTTGTCCGCGACCTCGAGGACGCAGAACTCTTGGCTGCCGTGTCTGGGCTCAGGTCGATCGATCGGGAGCTTCTCCGTCTCCGCACCTGGGAGGAACTCTCGATCAAGGACATCGCCGTGATCGTCGACATGTCTCCCAAGAGCGTCGAGTCACGCCTCGTGAGAATCAGAAGGAACCTTGCACGCATGCTCGCCGTCCCAGCGAGCCAGTTGCATACGGTACGTCCCGGCTACCCAATCGAAGGAGGTGAACAGTGACTGTCGATCTCTTCGAACGATATGCATCGCTCGATCCTGCCAAGGCCCCGGGTAACCAACCTGAGTGGAGCGCGGTGGCACCAGTTCTCTCCGTTGTAACCGACTGGAGAGACCAGAACATGCATACCCAACAACAGACACCTACCCAGCCGCCAAAGCCGAAGAAGAGCCGCACCGGACTACTCGTTGCGGCAGCAGCGTTCGCTCTCGTCATGGTCGTGGGCGTTATAGCCCTGCTCTCGAGCGGCGATGCATCTGAACCGCCATCTGCAACGACACCACCATCAACCGTTGTGGCCGAGGCCGCTCCTGAGCAGGCCGTGACCCCGGCCGAAGCGATAGCCGTGGCCAACGCCTGGTACGTGGCGTACAACGATGGAGATGTCGATGCAATGATGGCACTCTACGCACCGGACGCCACGACGTTCAGCAACTTCCGCAGCGACTACACCCTGGAGGAAGAGCGGGAGTTCAATGTCTGGAATGCTGCACAGGGGACCAAGTTGACAACGGAGGGATGCACCAGCGTCGAGGGATCCGCACCGCAGACGGTCCATTGCGATGGCGCCACGTACGACGCTCCGACACAAGCTGTGGGGGCGCCACCAGTCCTTACGAGCGTCACCATGACCATCGGCTTCGAAGGTATTGCCGCGCTCCGGTACACACTAGGAGAACAACCGGACTTCCAGCACGTCGGGGATCCGTTCATTGCATGGATGCGGGCCAACAACCCGGAGGATACAGGGAGGACGATATTCCACGCATGGACCACGATCGAGGAAGCACACGAGTACGGACTCGCCATCGCCAAATATGCTCAAGAGTGGGCTGCGTATCTGGAAGCCAACGACTGCACGTATCTCGACGGTTGCTGAGCAGGGACCGGGAGATTCGGTCGATGCGTGGCTCGGCTCAGGCCAGGATCTGGATCGCGCTGATGAGATCATCGATTTCGTTATCGGTGTTGTAGGCATGAACCGATGCCCTGACGAGGCCTTCGATACTGCGTGCGTGCATGTCGTAAGGCGCGGAGAATGGTGTTGATACTGAGACGTTGATCGACCGTTCGGCAAGCAACTCGCGTACCTCGAGCGTCTGACGGCTGTCGACCTCGAACGTCACGATGCCACCCTTTGTCAGTCCACGGTCGCGAACCGTCACGCCTTCGATCATCGACAGCTGCTGGCGCATCGTTGACGCAAGGCGCTGGATCCGCTCCCACATCTCGGCTATCCCGACATCCATCGCGTAGTCGATCGCCGCTCCGAAACCGGCAACGTTCGCATACGATTTCTCCCAGGTTTCGAACCGATGCGCTCCTCTGGCAAGTGTGTACGAGTCGGGGAGCACGATGGGCGCGTTCTCCACCTCAACGAAGACGGGGTCGAGACGGTCAGCGAACGAGTCGCGAACGTAAAGGAACCCCACCCCGCGCGGGCCTCTCAGGTACTTACGTGAAGTGCCCGTGAGCATGTCACACCCGATCTCGCGGACATCGATGGGCATCTGCCCGATCGTCTGGCAGGCATCGAGGAGATAGGCGACGTCATGACGTGCCGCAACCTCTCCCACAGCGATCGCGTCGTTGACCAGACCACCGTTCGTCGGCATGTGGTTGAGCGTGATGAGAGCGGTCTCCCTCTCGTTCACCATCGACTCAAGAGCCTCGACATCCAGATCCCCTGCAGTGGTATCGGGAACGACGTCGACGACCACGCCTTTTTGATCCCTGGCCTGGAGATAGGCTGCCCAGTTCGACACGTACTCCGAGGATGTGGTGACGATACGATCGCCCTCACCAAGTCCGAGAGCGTAGAACATCACATCCCAGGCTCGAGTGGCGTTGTCTGAAAGGGCGACTTCACTCCTATCAGCACCGATGAGTTCTGCAAGGGACTGGTACACGGCTTCGATCTGGTTCCCACGCTTGCGGTGTGTCTCATATCCGCCGTAGAGGGCCTCGTGTTCGAAGTAGTCCTGGACCGCGTCGATGACAGGGTTCGGCATCAAAGCCGCACCGGCATTGTTGAAGTGGGTCACCTTTTTGACACCGGGGGTGTCCGCTCGTAACCGGGATACATCGATCATTGGAGGTCACCTTGAGTTTCAACGAGTAGGGTCATCAATCCTCCCGAGTCTGTGCTCTGTGCTCTGTGCTCTGTGCTCTGTGCTCTGTGCTCTGTGTTCTGTGCTCTCTCCCAAACGGAAAACGAAGCGACTCACTGAATCATCCGCCCTTCCATGCCGCCGGCGACCGTAACGACCTGGCCGGTCTGGTGGGGAGACATGGTGTCGGATGCGAGTATGACGATCTGGCGCGCAACATCACGTGGTGTTGCAAGCTGTTTTCTCGCCATCGTTGCGGTTGCAGCATCCACGAGTTGCGGATCGATACCCGCCGCTTCCCGCTTGGGTGTCACCGTCCATCCAGGTGCCACCGCGTTCACTCGAACGCCATCACCGATCCGTGCAGC
>JAMBLL010000032.1 GCA_023336765.1 Actinomycetes bacterium
CAGGCGATCCCCCTCGATCGAGATGGGTACCCCGTGCGGGCAATGCGTCAATCCATCGATCACCTTGACGGCGGCAACATCATGGGGCTGTTCCCCGAGGGGCGAAGGGTCGAGTCGTGGGGCGAGAACCGTCCCAAGCGAGGGGCGGCGTGGCTTGCATGGATGACCGGAGCGCCACTGATCCCCATCGCCATACACGGGACGAGGCATTCGCTTTCGCCAGGTGAGAAGGGCTTCCACCGCACAGCAGTCCACATCTGGATCGACGAGCCGCTCTGGTGGTATGACTATGTGGGCAGCGTCGATCCGCTTGGAGACATGATGCATGACTGGTACGACGTGGTCGATGGGCACCTGGCGCCATGGGCGGACGAGTGATGACGAAACGGATCGTGGTCACGGGTGCCAGCGGACTTATCGGCAGAGCACTTGTCGGAGCGCTACAGATGCGTGGCGACGATGTTGTTGTGCTGCCGAGAGGTTCGGGTCGTGAGAGTGCGCCCACATGGGACCCCGTTGGTGGAGTTCTTGAGGATGACATACTTGTCGGCGCTGATGCTGTCGTCAGTCTCAACGGCGCGGGCATCGGGGACAAGCGGTGGACCGCACAGCGCAAGGAGATCCTCCGATCCTCACGGATCCGCTCTGTGCGACTCGTTGCCGAGACGATGGCCAAAATGGAAAACCCGCCAGGCACGCTGATCGCCGGTTCTGCGACCGGCTACTACGGCGATGCCGGGGATCGTCTCGTGGACGAACGGTCACCACCGGGCGACGACTTCCTGGCAAAGCTGTGCGGTGATTGGGAGGCCGCAGCCGATCCTGGGGTCGAGTCAGGTATGCGTGTGGTGCATGCGCGCACCGGCATTGTCCTGTCATCGGATGGTGGAGCGCTCACGCCTCTCCTTCCGATATTCAAGGCGGGGCTTGGTGGTCCAATCGCGGGTGGCTCTCAGTGGTGGTCGTGGATCACGCTTGCAGACGAGGTCGCCGCGCTGCTGTTCCTGATCGACGGTGACATCTCGGGGCCGGTGAACCTGGTTTCCCCCAACCCTGTTCGTCAGAAGGAGTTCGCAAAGGCACTTGGCGCTGCGCTTGGACGGCCTGCCATCGTTCCGGCACCGAAATTCGCGGTCCAGGCAAGGCTGGGAAGAGAACTCGCAGAGGCGATCGGGTACGCGTCCCAACGCGTTGCGCCGTCGGTACTCACCGAAGCTGGTTTTCGCTTCGCCTCCCCTGAACTTGACGACGCACTCGCTGCAGTATTCCCTCGCTGAGCGTGTGTGCATCGTCGTGTGCAGCCTGACGATCGTTCGGCAGGATGCGCGGGTATCATTGCGTCCTCGCCGGGGTAGCTCAGGGGTAGAGCAACGCACTCGTAATGCGTAGGCCGGGGGTTCAAATCCCCCCTCCGGCTCCAGAAGATCAGATCGCTCGGCTAGCGCCTCGCTTCAAGATATCAGGTTCTTCGGATTTCAGCGGGGTGTTGCGGTTCCATGCAGTAGCACGGAGTACATACGAGGTGGTACGACAACCGTAATGTGTCTCTGATCATCGGTCCGATTGTGGGCGGTGATCGTGACCATGTGCCAAGAAACGCGCAACCTCAGTGGATCACCATGGTTTCCCCCTCCGACCTCGCAG
>JAMBLL010000033.1 GCA_023336765.1 Actinomycetes bacterium
GGGAACCTCTCGGCATACCCGGACGACGCCTCACTTGTTGCGACATCGATTCCCGGGCACATCATCCACCCGACTCCCCTGTCAGCTGCACGCTCGAGCACATCTGAAGCGTCGTCCTCGATGAGGAACAGGTGGCCGTGAGAATCGACCCAGTGTGGCTGGGCCATCGTCAATCCTCGAGATCCAGTTCGACCTTTGCGAACAATGGTCCCAGTGCTGCAAGCTGTGTGCCACCGGTTACGGTTGGGACCTGCCACACGGGACCCGAGTCGGGAGATTCGATTCCCTGGGCTTCGAGGACACGTACGCTCGTCTCGGGTAGATACGGCGCAAGCGCAACGGCGGTCGCCGCTATCAGTTGGTGAGCGACCCACAGTGTTGTGCCCGTGCGGTCCATATCCGTTTTAGCAGTTATCCACGGTGCAAGATCGTTCAAGTAGGCGTTCGCATCGCCGGCCATTTGCATCGCTCTGGCGATACCTGCACGCAGTCTGACCGCTGCAAGGTTCTCACTGACCTCGTCAAGCGCTCTCTGCCTGGACGCCAGAGCCACGGTGTCCGCATCGTTGAGGTCGCCAGGCGTCGGGACAACTCCGTCGAAGTATCGGTTGGTCATCGCAACAACCCGGTTGACGAGGTTTCCCCACGTCGCAACCAGTTCCTCGTTGACGCGTCGCACTATCTCACCGTCGGAAAGGTCTGAGTCGTTCGATTCTGGCAAGGTCTGTGCAATGGCATACCTCAGAGCGTCCGGCTCGAATCTGTCGAGGTACCAGCCAACCGGCCTCCCGACGCCGCGCGACTTCGACGCCTTTGCGCCACCGAACGTCACGTACTGGTTCGCTGGGACGTTCGTCGGCATGTTGAGGCCACCGTGGCCGAGGATCAGCGCGGGCCAGTAGATCGCATGGAACGGGATATTGTCCTTGCCTACGAAGTAGACGGATTCTGCATCCGGGTTCTCCCACCAGTCCTTCCAGGCATCGGGCGTTCCCTGAAGCTTCGCCCATTCCTGGGGTGCCGACAGATAGCCCATCACAGCTTCCCACCACACGTAGATCGACTTCCCTGGACCGATGTCGTCGATCGGCAACGGAATCCCCCACTCGAGATCACGGGTGAACGCTCGATCGTGTAGACCCTCCGTGACCATCCCCTTGGCGAAGTTGATGACGTGAGGTCGCCAGCCCTCGCGGGATTCAAGCCACTCGAGCAGAGGCTCGTTGAATGCGCTGAGCCTCCAGTAGTAGTGCTCAGTTTCGCGCATCACCGGGGTCGTCCCGGATAGCTTTGACCGTGGATCGATCAGGTCGATCGGGTCGAGGGTCTTGCCGCAGTTATCGCACTGGTCTCCGCGCGCGTCGAGGTAGCCACAGTGGGGACACGTGCCTTCCACGTAGCGATCCGGGAGGAACCTCGATGCCTGCTCGTCGTAGAACTGCTCGGTCATGTGGGGGTAGAGGTACCCATTCTCGAGCAGGCGTGTGAAGAAGTCCTGCACAACTCGTTTGTGGGTGTCTGTACCTGTCGTCGTGAAGAGATCCCAGTCGACGTTGAGATCCTTCCAGTAGGTGAGGAACTCCGGGTGGTATTTGTCCACGATCTCAGCCGGGGTCACACCCATCTCGTCCGCTTTCACCGTGATCGGAGTTCCGTGGACGTCTGAACCCGAGACCATGAGCACATCGTCACCGAGCGACCGACGGTACCTCGCGTAGATGTCAGCGGGAATGTAGGCCCCCGCCATGTGGCCAAGGTGGAGCGACCCCTGCGCATACGGCCAGGCAACAGCCACAAGGACCTTGATGGGTTCATGATGAGTCATGGAATACAGCCTACCGCCGTCAGCCCTCAGGTATCAGCGGGACCGCCTGTCGACTGTTGATAAACAGCTGATAAATAGTTGATAATTCTCGGATAAATGGTACTATCTGGCACGTCGGTCGCCAGGGCCGACTCGATACAGGGAGGTCCAGGGTGGACACGATAATTGTGCGGAAGATCGACGACCTCGGACGGGTCGTTGTGCCCGCCGAAACAAGGCGTCTGTTCAATATTCACGAAGGAGATGAACTCTCGATCACGATCGAGAACGGTGGCATCGTCCTGCGTAAACTCGAGGCATCATGCATCTTCTGTGCCAGCACAGACGACGTTTCCCCGTTCAAGGACCGCGGCATATGTGCGGTGTGCAGAGAGGACCTCACAGCGATCTAGGTTCGTGCCTTGACCACCCGGTCGTAGAGTTCGTTGCGTCGCACGCCGTGCGTCGCCGTCACAGCTCTGACCGCGTCTGAGGTGGACGTACCTCGCGTGATCATCTCCAGCGCTGCCGCGACGGCATCCGGCATCGAGGGTTCGTGAGGCTCGGCTCCTTCGACGACCACGGTGAATTCACCTTTGGTGGTTCCATCGTGTGCCCAGTGGGCTGCGGCTTCCACCAGTGTTCCCCGCCAGATCTCCTCGTAGATCTTGGTCAACTCCCTGGTCACAACAACCCTGCGATCGGAGCCAACAACGCTCACGAGATCGGCCAGATCGGCTGCGACCCTTGAGGGAGCAGCGAACAGCACAACGGTTCTCTGCTCGTCAACAAACGACAAGAGGACACGTGTTCTGGCGTCGCCCTTGCGAGGCAGGAATCCTTCGAAGATGAACCTGTCACCATCGAAACCCGATACGGCCAACGCTGTGACAACTGCACTTGGGCCTGGAACAACACCGACCACAGCTCCACAGTCGACAGCAACCTGTACAGCCGAGGCTCCGGGGTCCGAGATGAGCGGCATGCCTGCGTCCGATACGAGCACGATGTTCTTCCCAGCCCCGAACTCGTCGCGCAGAAGCTTCAGCCTGGCCTTCTCGTTCCCTGCGAAGAAACTCTTCATCGGGACCGAGATACCGAGGTGAGCGAGCAGTTTCGCCGTCCTCCGCGTGTCCTCCGCAAAGATGAGGTCAGCGTTTCGCATTGTCGTGATCACGCGTTCGGACAGATCAGAGAGGTTCCCGATAGGAGTTCCGCAAAGTGTGAGTGACCCTGACATCGAACCCCGATGGTAGGACCTGTACGACGATGCCCCGCGCGGGGCCGTCAATGTCGACGAAACTCTCGAGGATCCAGGTACGGTCAGGAAACGATCTGATGCGTCGTGGTGGTACCAGCAAAGACGGCCCAACCCGGCCATCGTCACCGATCGGTGTCACCCTGATCGGTACCCTCATCGTTAACGTATGCACCGAGGCCGTGTGGAACAGAATCGCCCTGGCACCAGGCAGGTTCAATCCCAGGAGTCTCGTCCGATGTGAGTCAGCAACCACAACATCATCGAGAACCCACTCAGGATGCCACAATCGTACTCGACGGTATGGCGGTTTCATGGGTACGCTTGCTCCACTATGGCAAAGGCAAAACGACGTAAACTGCGCGCTCGCCGCTCAAAGGCGAACCACGGCCGCAAGCCCAACGCGGGCCGCGGCTAACCCAA
>JAMBLL010000034.1 GCA_023336765.1 Actinomycetes bacterium
GCGGTTCTGGACGCCAAAGCCCTAATCGCCAAGCTCGCGGAGGATCGTGTAGGAGTAGATGCCGGTGTCGTGCCCGTCCGGAGCGAATACCACGTTGATCGCGTACGCGCCCACCATACTGACCTTCGTCAAGCGGCACGTCTGGGGATTGGGCGGCGGCAGAGGAAACGGAGCACTCCCACACGACGCGCAGGGGCACGCCACTCTCAGCTCGGTTGCTTCAATGGTGTCTACGCGACCGTCCTGCCACTCGATGATGAGCCGTTCGCCTCGCTGGACTTCGATGCTCGTTGGTGTGTTCATCGCCGGGAAGTGTACGGGAGATGACGAGACGCAGCGGACGGCCCATCGCGTTGTTACGCTCGCGCCCACTGACACAGGGACATTGCCATGGACGATCATCCGATATACATCGATGGATTCACTCATCAACTGACGGACATCGATCCATCGGAAACACTCGAATGGCTCGACGCGCTCGACGACATCATCGAGGCCGACGGCGAAACCAGGGCGAGGTACCTCATGGCGAGACTCGTCGAACACGCCAGGGAACAGAGTATCGGTGTTCCTGGTTCGGTATCAACGCCCTACATCAACACCATCCCGCCGGAAGCCGAAGCAGAGTTTCCGGGAGACCCGTATCTCGAGAAGAGAATCAGAAGGTTCATCAGGTGGAACGCCGCGGCGATGGTCATCAGAGCGAACAAGGCCGCAGACGGTATCGGCGGCCACCTCTCGACATTTGCGTCATCTGCGACACTGTATGAAATCGGTTTCAACCACTTCTTCCGGGGGAAGGCCGATGGCACTCCGGGCGACCACGTCTACATCCAGGGACACACGACCCCGGGTATCTACGCCCGGGCGTTTCTCGAAGGCAGACTGGACGAGGAGGAACTCGACCGCTTCAGAAGGGAGATAGGTGAGCCGGGCCTTTCGAGCTATCCGCATCCACGCCTGATGCCCGACTTCTGGGAGTACCCAACCGTGTCGATGGGACTTGGGCCCATCAACTCGATCTATCACGCCCAGTTCCTCCGATACCTCGACAACCGCGGCATCGAGGACACAAGCGATACTCGTGTCTGGTGCTTCCTCGGGGATGGAGAGACAGATGAACCCGAGACGCTGGGATCGATATCCCTCGCAGGTCGCGAGAAGCTGGACAACCTGACCTGGGTCGTGAATGCGAACCTCCAGCGGTTGGATGGACCTGTTCGAGGCAACGGCAAGATCATCCAGGAACTCGAAGCGATGTTCAGGGGCGCCGGTTGGAACGTGATCAAGGTGATCTGGGGTTCGGACTGGGATCCTCTCCTCGCCAAAGATGTCGACGGTGCTCTCGTCAACAAGATGAACTCGACCGTCGATGGTGAGTATCAGCGTTACAAGGCTGAGTCCGGGGAATACATCCGTGAACACTTTTTTGGACCGGATCCGAAGCTCGCCGAACTCGTCTCAGATATGTCGGACGACGAGATATGGGATCTCCGCAGAGGCGGTCTTGACCACCGCAAGGTTTACGCGGCGTACAAATCAGCGACCGAACTGCGTGGCGCACCAACGGTGATCCTTGCAAAAACGATCAAGGGTTGGACATTGGGCGCCAACGTTGCGGGCAAGAACGCCACACACTCGATCAAGAAGCTGACAGGAGCACAACTCAGGGATCTGAGAGACAGGCTCCACCTCCACGATGAGATATCTGATGCAGACCTCGAATCTGGAGAACCGCCCTACCTTCGCTTCGAACACGATTCACCGGAGTACCGCTACCTCATGGATCATCGCGACCGTCTAAACGGCCCGCTGCCGAGCCGAGGACTTCCCGAGCGCCTTCCCATGACACTGCCTGACCACTCGCCGTTCGCCGAATTTGACGACGGTTCAGGAACGATCGAGGTGTCCACGACCGGAGCGTTCACGCGCCTGCTGCGGAGCCTCTCAAGGGATCCGAACATCGGAGAGCGCATCGTCCCGATCATCCCCGACGAGGGTAGAACGTTCGGCATGGAGGCCCTGTTCAAAGAGATCGGGATCTACGCGCCTCACGGACAGCTCTATGAACCCGTCGATCACAACCTGATCCTGTCATACAAGGAATCCACGGACGGCCAGATACTCGAGCAGGGCATCACGGAGGCTGGCGCCACCGCAAGCTGGATCGCCGCAGCAACATCGTACGCAACTCGGGGTGTTCCGATGATCCCGTTCTACGCGTACTACTCGATGTTCGGCTTCCAGCGGGTGGGCGACGCCCTGTGGGGAGCATCGGACGCGGGGGCCAGAGGATTCCTGCTTGGGGCAACGGCGGGACGGACGACACTTGCTGGCGAAGGTCTCCAACACCAGGACGGTCACAGCCACATCCTCGCTTCCACGATCCCTGCCTGTGAGGCCTATGACCCGGCGTTCGCATACGAGATGGCGACCATCATCGAGGCCGGTATACGCCGAATGTATGGAGAGGGCGACGACGTGTTCTACTACCTCACGCTCTACAACGAACCGTACACCCAGCCAGCCAAGCCTGAGGGGGCGGACGTGGGCATCATCACGGGCTTGTACAGGTTCGCGGACGCACCCGACGGACACGACAACCGGGCGACAATCCTGTTCTCTGGTTCGGCCTACGGGTCGGCGAAACAGGCTCGCGATGAACTGGCCGAACGGTATGGAGTGGCAGCCGAACTCTGGAGCGCGACATCGTACAAGAAGCTCCGCGAGGACGCTCTTGCCGTTGATCGCTGGAACCGACTCAATCCCGCAGAAACACCACGCACAGCGAACGTGACATCACTGCTCGAGTCCTCACAGGGACCGATCGTTGCCGTCACCGACTACATGCGGGCGGTTCCAGACCAGATCGCACCGTTCGTTCCTCGATCCTTCGCAACCCTTGGCACGGATGGCTACGGGAGGAGCGACACACGAGAAGCGCTTCGCTCCTTCTTCGAGGTGGACGCTGATCACGTCGTCATCGCGGTCCTCTCCGCCATGGCACGTGAAGGCACCATGGACACCAGCACCGTCACCGAAGCTATCGAACGCTACGGTGTCGACCCGAACTCCGCGCCGTCCTGGCTCCGATAGACGAGGACTCCAGGACAAGCCCATCGATCACCTCTGCTGCTTGATCGAACCGGCTAATCCAGACATAGCCGTGGGAAGCCGTTGACTCGGGATCGAGCCAGTTGACGAGATGGTGACCGAGCTCGTGGGCGAGAGTCATCAGCGTCGTCGTCCGTCCAAGGCGGATGGCGCCGTTCTCCCTCAACCTGCGCCTGCCTCTCATCTCGTATCGGGTCACGAAGTCGTGTTCACCCCTGGCGATCCACATCGACCTTGGAAGCTCCGTCGCTCCTGTGAAGGGGGAACGCCGAGCATGGAAGCGAAGGTCCGGGACGGGGACATCGAGTTCTGTGCACACCGCAACAGCTGCGGTGTGCACATCGTGTTCGGTCACGACGAGTTGGTCCAGGCGTTGAAGCCTCGAGAAGTTGGCTGACTGACGCTGCACACGGGCGTCGTGCCGACGCCGGGGGGAAGAATCTATGCGCTTGGGATTGATTCTGTATTCCATGACCACAACGTAGACCCTACCTGCGACACTTTTTGACTGTGAACTGTGAACTTCCGCGGTCACATATTCCTGCGGTAACGGCCACCAACGGTGAATAGCGCGTTCGACATCTGACCGAGCGAACAGAACGGGCTCGCCTCGATGAGCGCTTCGAAGATGTTTCCCCCGTCGAGTGCGACCTGCTGCAGTTGCCCGAGCGCCGCCTCTGTGGCTGCAGGGTCGCGTTGATGGAGTGTCTCCAGATCGCGTATCAGGTTCACCTTGTCGTCGTCGGTTGCGCGGACCACTTCGTCCGGTGTCACGAATGGCGAGCCTTCCTTGGACAGGAAGGTGTTCACGCCGATGATCTCGAGTTCGCCAGAGTCCTTCCTTGTCTCGTATCGAAGGCTCTCCTCCTGGATCTTCGAACGTTGGTACATCGTCTCCATCGCGCCAAGCACCCCACCACGGTCGGTCAATCTGTCGAACTCCGCAAGCACCGCCTCTTCTACGAGGTCGGTCAGCTCGGCAATGATCGTTGATCCTTGAAGTGGGTTCTCGCTGCGGGCGAGGCCGAGTTCCTTGTTGATGATCAGCTGTATGGCCAGAGCCCTACGCACTGAGCCCTCGGTGGGCGTGGTGATCGCTTCGTCGTACGCGTTCGTGTGCATGGAGTTGCAGTTGTCATAGACGCCGTACAAGGCCTGAAGGGTTGTGCGGATGTCGTTGAACTCGATCTCTTGAGCATGCAGTGACCGTCCAGACGTTTGGATGTGGTACTTGAGTTTCTGGGACCGCTCGTCTGCCCCGTACATGTCGCGCATGGCCTTCGCCCAGATGCGCCTCGCCACGCGCCCGATAACTGCGTACTCGGGATCGAGCCCATTGGAAAAGAAGAAGCTCAGGTTGCCAGCGAACTCATCGATATCCATTTCCCTGGAGAGGAAGTACTCAACGAACGTGAAACCGTTCGCGAGAGTGAAGGCGAGTTGGGTGATCGGGTTCGCTCCAGCCTCAGCCATGTGGTAGCCAGATATCGAAACGGAGTAGAAGTTCTTCACGTCGTGGTCCACGAAGTACTGCTGGATATCTCCCTGCATCGAAAGGGCGAACTCGGTGGAGAAGATGCATGTGTTCTGCGCCTGGTCCTCCTTCAGGATGTCCGCCTGTATGGTGCCCCTGACCGTCCTGAGCGTTTCCACCTTGATGGTGTCATAGATGTTGGCGGGGAGCACGTCCACACCCGAGACTCCGAGTAACATCAGGCCCGATCCGTCGTGGCCTGGAGGCAGCGGACCCCGGTACTGCGGCCTGACCTCGCCGCGTTCGGCGAGGATCTCGGCGATCTGCTCCTTGACCTCGGCTGTCAGTCCACTGTCCTTAATATAGGTCTCGCAGGCCTGGTCGATGGCGGTGTTCATGAAGAACGCGAGCATCATCGGCGCTGGGCCGTTGATCGTCATCGATACCGACGTTGTGGGGTCGAGAAGGTCGAATCCGGAGTAGAGCTTCTTTGCATCATCAAGCTTCGATATCGATACACCCGAGTTCCCGACTTTGCCAAAGATGTCGGGGCGCAGGTCAGGGTCCTGACCGTAGAGGGTGACCGAGTCGAACGCCGTGGACAGCCTCGTGAACGGCATGCCTTGTGCAAGGTAGTGGAATCGTCTATTCGTCTGCTCGGGACCGCCCTCCCCCGCGAACATCCTCGTTGGGTCCTCAACCTGACGTTTGAACGGGAACACGCCAGCTGTGTAGGGGAAACGTCCAGGCAAGTTCTCGGAGCGGGCCCAGCGGACACGGTCTGCCCATCCCTCGATCCTGGGAAAGACGACCCGCGGGAATCGCGTGCCTGACAACGTGTCCACGGTGTTGTGGACAGTGATCGTCCTGCCCCGCACGTCGTAACTGACCTCGTCTCCGCTGTATCGGTCGGACTCTGCATCCCACGAATCGATGATCTCGACGGTATCGCCCAACTCGGACCGCACCTCGGCGATCTGGGTGTCGAGATCGGCGACCGACGACAGCTCTGCAACTCGTAGCAGAGCCTCGAGGTCGCCCGCCTTCCTTGCCCTGTCTGATGTCTGTGCGTCGTACTCCCTGATCGTTTCGGAGATCTCGCTGAGGTATCGAACCCGGTTCCTCGGAATGACGGGCTCAACGGTGTCACGCCCGGCCCGACCTGGCACCGAATCGAATACGGCCGGGTGCTTTCGATCGACGGCATCCATGATGAGTTCGAAGAGTCGCTCAGTGCCCGCATCGTTGAAGCTCGATGCGACCGTTCCCACCACGGGGAGTTCGTCGTCCGGGATGTCGAAGCTGACGTGGTTGCGACGTACCTGCTTTCGCACGTCGCGCAGGGCGTCAGCCGCTCCCCTACGGTCCGACTTGTTGATCGCCACCACATCTGCGAAGTCGAGCATGTCGATCTTCTCAAGTTGAGTTGCAGCACCGAACTCGGGTGTCATCACATACACGGAGACATCGGAGGCGTCGACGATCTCCGTGTCAGACTGCCCGATCCCAGAAGTTTCGAGGAAGACGAGGTCGAAGCCCGCAGCCTTAACGATGTTGACCGCATCATTGACGAAGGGAGACATCGACAGGTTCGCTTGCCTGGTTGCGAGGGACCGCATGAAAACAGAGTCGCCAGTTACAGAGTTCATCCGGATGCGGTCACCGAGCAAGGCTCCGCCGGTCCGTCTGCGCGACGGGTCGACTGAGATCACGGCGATCGTCTTGTTCTGATGGTCACGCAGGAAGCGTCGGACGAGCTCGTCGAGTATCGACGACTTTCCGGAGCCTCCGGTGCCAGTGAATCCTACGACCGGTGCACTTGAGCCGTCAGCGTGCTGCTGGATCACCGACAGCATCTCACCGGCCGTGCCAGCCTCGGCGAGCGTGATCGCTCTGGCGATCGCTGCGTGGTCTCTCTTGAGTACGCGGTCCACCATGTCTGTGCCGAGAGAGTTCTGAGAGTGCGCCGCACCTGACAGGAGATCATCGATCATTCCCTGAAGACCGAGTTCACGTCCGTCGTCTGGTGAGTAGATCCGCGCTGTTCCTTCACTCGCGAGTTCTGCGCCCTCCGAGGGAAGAATCGTGCCACCGCCACCGCCAAAGATGACGATATCGGTGCCACCGGCATCATCGAGGAGCCCTCTCAGGTAGCGAAAGAACTCCATGTGGCCACCCTGATATGAGGTGACCGCTATCGCATGTGCGTCCTCTTCAATCGCCGCCTCTGCGATATCTGCTGCGGATCGGTCGTGCCCGAGATGGATCACTTCGGCGCCCGAAGCCTGAAGGATCCGCCGCATGATGTTGATCGCAGCATCGTGGCCATCGAAGAGCGATGTGGCGGTCACGATTCGGATGCGGGGCTCAGGCGTCATGGCAACAGGATAGAGGTTCGTCCATCCCGTGGGCATCCGATCCTGATCCTGACTCCCAGCGCTTCAACTTGGTCCATGGATGACCGAGCCTCTCCCTTCGACCCCGTAGCCGAAGGTCAGGGACTCAAGGCTGCGTTAAGGTGCCTGAAGCCTCGATGGCATCAGCGGATCGAGATAGATTGATGTGTATCTCATGAAGTTCCGATGATTCTTCGGCCACCGATCCAACAGTTGGCACAACGAAGCCGACAGTTCCATCCACGGCATCAAACGCGACCTTTAGCTTGACGTCAGCTTCTCGTACGACGAGACCGCCAAAACTCCCACCGAACTCGCCCACGAAACCCTCAATGAGATGCGCGGCTTCCGCCGGATCAATCGCTACCGGTTTTCCAGATGCCTTAAGTCGTGAGCGCGCTGCCTTCAGTTCACTCTTCAATCTGGATGTGCCCGCATCGAGCCTCGCGACTTTCCTCAAGAGATCTCGATTCTCTTTGCTGCCCCTCTTCTCCCTGACGCCGAGCTCATCGGCGGTTGCCTTCAGCCTCTCAGCGATGGTGGTGAGACGAGTAACATCCCCCTTGGCTCGGACGAGCATTTTCGATTGCTCGTTGTTCTCCTCTACGAGTGCTGAGATGCGTTCCTGCAGCCCGCTACGATTCTTGGTTGCCAGGGCCGACAGCGCCTTCAGTTCCTTTTCAGAGTCTCTCGCCGCTCGGTTGAGCACTACGATCTGCGCTTTGAGATCGTTACGCACAGCGCGCAAGGCGTCGCGATCGTCCGAGACCTTGACTATCCGTGATTCAATCGCCCTGAGACGCTTCAGTTCTGTTGTGGTTAATTCTGGCATCTCGTCCTCATCGGCCCAGATCGTCAATGACGATCTCTCGAACGACATTGTCGGACGGATCCTTTGCGACAACAAGCCACTTCTGAGTCGCTGGAACATAGGAGGCGTCAATTTCCAGGCCGCCCAGGATCGCACCTAGACGGATCAGGGATTCGTCGCTGCTCACTTCTGCAACCACGTCCGACTTCGGTCGTCTTGGCTGGATGCCTACCGCCGAGTCGTGGTCCTCGACAACAGCAACATAGTTGAGCTTCAAACGCGAGAGCCCCGCCGCGTCAAGAGCACCACCGCTCAGGTCCGCAAGACTGATCGACTGGATTCCGACACCGCCTTCTGCTGTGCTATTAACCGCGATCGCCAAGTCAATCTCTGCTTCGCTGACTGCCATCGAGGTGACTGGCATCTCGGTTCCGACAAGATCCTTCTGTGCAGTAGCCAGCGCAGATCCCGCCGCTTCCACGAATTCGGATAGTGGTATCTCACCCAATGGTGGCCTCCTTCGACGTCGACGCGTGCAGCTTCGCAGCGCTCACACTAATTCCCCTCAACAATCGTGGTTCTGGTGGGTTCGGTCCGCAGCGGCGAAGGGACAGGAACAAGCGTCGCAGTGAGCTTCGACGATGTCGACACTTCTCGATTGAGCTTCCTCTCGGCGCGCACACTGGCGGTCCCGGCAAAGAGCCCAAATCGTCGCTTCCCTGAGCCTTCCTCGTCAACGGTCTCGACCACCTGGAGATCCATTGCGACCTCAATCGTGGCTTGGCTGAACTGATAGAACGTCGGCGAAATCCCGATCTCCAACAGAGACAAGCTAACCGGCTCGGCTTGTTTGAAGGTGACGGAACCATCGGCTGCCACCGTCTCCGTGATTTGCGGAACGATCTTCACGCGAGTGGCAGACAACTCCGTAACCATTTCAGCTGACGTACGGTCTAGTTCCGCTTGGGCATCCGCTATTCCTTCAGCCATCATCCGCACAAGATCGGCGAAACTGACCGCTGGAGTCTCTCGAACAACGCTCGCAACAGGAACGATCGGATCCCGAATACCGCGCGTGGCAATCGCTCGCCGGGGATTCACAGCACCGGGCACGTTACGGTGTTCCCGTTCCGCCGTCGTCGGTCGTTCGATTGTCGATAACAGTGACCTCTGGCATGATGCGAGGCGGCGGCGGAACAGGCACCATCTTCGTGTACAACCTGCTGGTTCCCTTGACTTCCTTCCCGAATTTGCGGTTGTACGCGGTATCGATCCTCACCGATGCGCTCCACACGGCGAAGCCAACCTTCGCCTTGGCACTAGCCTTGATGGAGAATTCGCTCGATGTCGTCGTTTTGATGTCCATGGTGACTTCAATCGAGGCCTCCTGGAATTGATAAAACGTCGGGTTCAGACCCACCTGAAGCAAGGACATCTCGATGGGCGACGCGTTTGTGAACGAAACCGATCCGTCCGCCGCGATCGTTTGGGTTATCGCCGGAACAACATCTATCGTTTCTTCGGCTAGGACGAGTGCCGTTTCCACCGAATTGGCATCAAGCGCCGCCTGTGCATCGGCAACGCCGAGAGCCAGCTTCGTGACCATATCGGGAAACGGAACGTCCAGTAATTCCTGTCCTACGCTTGGCATGTGTAATCTCTCTTTCCAACTAGGTTGTCATTTACTCCGTCGATGGCAAACGTTCCTGACGCCGTCATGTGACACCAACCGGGTCGTCGATCCCCAAGAGACGCACGAACGTCTCGAATCTCGTCGGATCCAACGTAACGGGGCCAACAAGCGCAATATCGACATCCGCCTGTAACTGACTGAACCCGGAAGCGGTCAGGACGGCAAGCAGTCGGCCGTCTCCGAACTCAGCGGCAACTTCGCCATCCGCCCTCGTGACCGCCGCTCTAGCGATCGATGTGGCAGAAGCAGAACCGACGATGAGGTAGAGCGACCTGCCCCCTTCCGACACCGATACGTCCGCGTCAAAGGCCAGAGCTATTTCGCTTTCTGATTCCGGTGTTCGATCAGAAACGACGTTGCGTGCGTTCACGGCTCTTCTCTCTCTCCCCATTAGCCTACACGCACTAACGGGGAGGGTCAACCCTCAATGGAGCATGGAATCGCACAGAGATGTGGGCGCGCCACAGACTCAGGCCATCGTTGAACTCTGAGCGCTCTGGACCGATCCTTGGACACGACAACGCCGTTTACGACCACTCAGTGAGGTTTCGACAGCCGGCTTCTTCCTGGGGATGCACGTACGGATGATTCTCCGGTACACAGTTAGGCGCCCTCGTTGCGATCAAGGCAACAATCCCGGGACGACCGCGACATCGCCGAGGGTGCCCGCTGCACCGGACGAAACCATCTCTCACTCCGCTCGAACATGCAGTCACCGCCATGGAGATCCAGGAACACCCGGCCTCTGTCACCGGTTCGGCCGGTGAACAGATGGAGTGTATGTCCGTCCATATCGACCTGTTGATGCACCATCCATTTCATCTCCATCGATGTCGGATCACGACGACCGCACTTTCTGGTCTTCTGGAGCGAACGTTCGATCTGGACAGGTTCATCGGTGGAATCGGTTGATAGATGCAGCCTCCGCTTGACGCCCACCTCGGAGACAAGACGAGTCGCGGCCCGCCGCGAAAGGCTGTCATCTATCGAGCGTCAATGCGAAATCAGTCGTGGCCGCTCTTCTTTGCAGTCCTCGCTTCCGGCGACGTGGCTTGGACATCTGCCCGCCGTTATCTCATCCTCTCTTGGCCGATAGCTGATGGGCCATTTCTTGTCATAGGCAGTTGGTACGTTGTGGTTATGTCAGACCAAGCCACCATGAGCACCGATCCAGAGGACCTCCCATTCGGTTGCGAACCCGCTGCTGGGACGGTATTGGTCGTCGACCCGCAGCCGACATACGAACCGATTCCGGGGGGTCTTGCGAACATGGAGCCGGGGCCTGTGATGGGGGCTCTTCTCTCGTCGATCAACGTATCCGAGGTCTCCGGTCACGATCAGGTGGTCGTACTTGGGGCACACGACCGAATGGCGTCACACCACGCGGCAGGTCGCTACCGAGCAATGGCCGCGGTCCACACAACGATGCTGGATTTCGACGGCTATCCGCAGCGCTGGGAGGACGCCGCCAACTCTGCCTCGGCTGAGGTTCGTGCAGCCTTGCATCTCACGCGCCGAGCCTCTGACAACGAGTTGGCGCTCGCTCTCACCCTGCATCGACGCCTACCCCTCCTCGCCGAGATGCTCGAAACTGGGTCACTGGATATCCGCAGGGCAAGCACGATCGATTCGGCGACGATTCACCTCACCGATGCGCGGGCACAAGCAGTTGTTGACGAGATCGCTGGTGTTGCATCTGAGTTGACTACAGGGCAACTACGCGCTCGCATCCAGAAGCTGTGCATCGACGTTGACCCTGATGATGCACAGGACCGCTACGAGCGTTCGGTGGCGGACCGCCGAATCGTGATGGAGGCGACCGAAAGTGGCACGGCGAATCTGCTTGGCATGGATCTTCCACCCGACACCGCGGCTGCCATACGCCGATTCATCCATTCAACGGCGATGAGCCTGCATGTGAAGGGCGAATCGCGCACGATGGATCAGCTTCGTGCCGACGTGTACATGGACTTATTGCAAGGCATTGTGCCAACCGGCTGCGAAGAATCTTCGCAGAGCACCGCTGGCGTCGAGATCGTCTGCAACCTCGCAACCCTCACCGAACTCGCTGACCACCCGGGTGAGCTTTCGGGGTACGGGCCCGTCGTCGCGGACATCGTTCGACAGGTCGCCCGAAGACAACAGGATTCCGACTGGCGCTACACAATCGTTGACGACACAGGACAACCGCTCCATGTCGGTACGACATCCAGGAGGCCCACCCCGACCCAGAAGCGACGCATCCACGCCAGGTACCGTACCTGCGTGTTCCCAGGATGCCGCATGCCCTCGATCGTGTGCGACATCGACCACTCGGTAGCCGTCGCCGATGGAGGCGAGACCTGCGACTGCAATCTCGCGCCACTCTGTAGACACGACCACTGCATCAAACACGCAAACGGGTGGACGTACAAGCTCCTCCCGGCTAACCGGATCCAATGGACCAGTCCCCTCGGACACACCTACACGAACCCACCGAACAGAGCACCTCCCTAGCGAACGCGTTGCGTCTTCTAGGGAGGTGTCAACGTCCGATCTAGACGAGATTCGCGGTAAGCGTGATCTCCACGTTGCCCTTGAGAGCATTGCTCACGGGGCACCCGTTCTTGGCAGCCTCAGCCTTTTCGGCGAACAGCTCTGCATCGATGCCAGGGATGACGGCGTCGACGGTGAGAGCCATGGTGCGGATCCTGAATCCATCATCGCCCTTGGTGAAAGTTGCGACCGCTTTCGTATCCAGGTTCTCAGGTGGGAATCCTGCCCCGGCGAGCTCGTTCGAGAACGCCATGGAGAAGCACGCGGCATGGGCCGCAGCGATCATCTCTTCCGGACTGGTCTTGCCAGCCGCCTCTTCGGTTCTGCTCGCCCAGCTCACGGGCAACGGACCCGCGGCGCCGCTCCTGAAGTCGACGGTGCCCGCGCCTCCGAAGAGATCCCCCTGCCAGTTGGCTGTTGCTTCGCTTCTCATGAGTGCCCTTTCGATGGCGTACTGCTGGTTCGGTGTCCATGATACGTCTCTGGGAACGCCGGCGGGACGCCAGGACGCGCAGTGAATTCCGTAGTACGGTTGATCACCCAAACCATCGATCGTCATCGTTCTGTGGGCTCACAGCCGCGTATACGAGCACGCGAACCCTGGGTACGCGGGATGTTCTAACCGTGACTCGATCCGATCACGATGGGCAGAAAGACGACGAGCGTTCTTTGAATCAGGTTGGGTTGGGTCTAGAGTTGTGGAGACAAAGAAGATCTATTTTCCCGGGAGGTAATTCAGATGGCAGGTACAACAGAAGAAAGAAGCAGTTGGGTACTGTTCTCAACCGCGGTGTTCATCGTCCTTGGCGTATTCAACGTCATCTACGGACTCACCATGCTCCTCAATGACCAATGGGTGATTTTCACCGCCGACACGGTGTGGTATCTCGATATCAGCGCGTGGGGGTGGATCACGTTGATTATCGGCCTACTCCAGTTCCTGGTCGCGTGGGGTGTTGCGAACGCAGAGATGTGGGCACGGGTGCTGGGCGTTGTCGCCGCGTCGATCGCTCTCATCGGAGCGTTCCTGACCGTTCCCTACTACCCATGGTGGTCGATCACGATCATGGTGCTCGCGGGCATGGTCATCTGGGCAGTCACAGTCCATGGCAAGGACGTCCACGAGACAGCCGGGGCCTGAAACGACTATCGAAGCGGCATAGGCCGCTCACGAACAAGGATCCCCGGGCGAGTCATCGCCCGGGGATCTCTTATGTGGGGGCACGGGAAGATCGTTCAGGTCGGCGCGTGAACGACCATTCCCAATACGAGTCTCCTGGTTCGACCTCGAGTTCGTCTCCCGGGAGTTCCAACAACGACTCGAGGCCGCCCCTGATGTCCTCGTCGGAGTCATCTGTAGGGGGATAGGGTCCAAAACCTCGAACTGGAATGCCTGTGCCACGGGTGACCGAATATGCCAGAGCCACCAGTTCCTCATCGATAGCACCCATATAATCGATACGCGCCGTTCTGTGGGCTCACGGACGCGTATACGAGCACACGAACCCTGGGTACGCGGCTATTCTGTGGGCGTTGGGGGACTCGAACCCTCGACTTCCGCCTTGTAAGGGCGGCGCTCTAGCCAACTGAGCTAAACGCCCGGAGCGGCAATGGTAGATGCCCACGACCCTCAAGTGATCGTAAGTGCCGTTCCTGGTTTGGTCGTACGTCCGACGGAGGTCGTCTGGACGAAGGATGACCCCTCAACGACCGTATCGGTGTTCGTACATCCCCCGGCTGCGTACGCCTGGTAGTCAGTGCGCATCGTGGTGACAGGAAGGATCTCTCCGCCC
>JAMBLL010000035.1 GCA_023336765.1 Actinomycetes bacterium
GCTGACCTGGTGATGGCGCTGCGTGATGTAGCCATCGACGATGAGACGCTGTGGGGAGACGACCTTTTCATCGTGAGCCCGCATCATGCCCAGATCAGGCTCATCCGCCAGGAACTACGCGATCGGGCAGAGTGGGACAGGGAACCTTTCGTCGACACGGTCGACAAGATGCAGGGCCAGGAACGGGACGCCGTCATCGTGAGCTACGGGGTGTCTGATGTCGAGCATGCCCTGCGGGAGAAGGAGTTCATCTACCAGCTGAACCGCCTGAACGTATCGATCACCCGTGCACGGTCAAAGACCATCGTCTTCATGTCCCGCACCCTCCTCGAACCCCCCATCCAGGCTCTCGACGTCCCCCACGTTGCAGACGGCATCGCGTACATGCAAGGTCTCATGCACTGGATCGAACGAGGTGGTGAAGTGATCGAGACGACGCAGGACGGAGAACGGCTTACGACCTACCAACGGTGAGCCACCGCGCCAGTATCGATGGAAACTTGGGAACGCATATGGTGTGGATCCTATGGTTGGACGCTATGGCCCGAGAGTCCCGATGGGAATCACCGCTACTCCGTCGGGGCGCTCAATCGCATACCCGGTCGCCGTGATGACACCCAGTTTCGAGGGTTCTCCAACGGTTGACGTGTCAACACGGTCCCGGAACCTCAATAGGTTCTTCGCTGCCTCATCGATACGCTGCTGACCACCGAGCTTGATTTCGAATGCCATCCATGATCCATCGAACGCCTGCACGATCGCATCAACTTCCAATCCCGTGTTATCACGGTAGTGGCGCACATCTGCATCATTCGCCTGGGCATAGACGCGGAGATCTCTCACAACAAGAGACTTGAAGAGGAGACCGTAAGTGCTGAGATCTGACAACAACTGATCGGGCCCCGTACGAAGCGCCGCAACAGCAAGGGATGGATCGACGAAGTGCAGCTTGGGAGCTTTCCTCAAGACCGAGCGCGACCTGATCTGCGGAGCCCAGGCCAGCTGAGTCTCCACGACGAACACTCGCTCAAGGACCCCAACATAGCTCTTGAGAGTGCGAGGGTCGATCGGTCCACCACTCCCTCCCGCATCAGCCGCAAGTGTCCGAGAAGATGCTTCCGTTGACACGTTCCTGCTCAAGGAACGCAGGACCTGAAGAACGAGGGCAGGGTCCCTACGCGTTCCGTCGAGGTGTCGCAGATCGGCCCGCCGGACCTCGTCCAAATAGTCGCGAACGAATCTACAGGATCTCCCAAGGGACTCATCAACCGTCCCAGGCCATCCCCCTCTGCACGTCCATTCGATCAAGTCGCCCAGGACAAGACCAGAGTCACGCCCCGACACCCCCACAGACCGCAGCATCGACCGCAGCGACACATCTCCCGTGCTGATGCCGCTCTCGAGAAGGGACATCGGGCGCATGCGGAGCCGGGATATTCGTCCGGCACCAGAATGCCTCGTGATGTCATCGGTCGGCGCAGACGAACCAGTCAGGATGAACTGGCCAGGCTCTCCGGCGTCATCGCTTGCGCGCCGAACGTGGTTCCAGATCGTTGGTGCGATCTGCCACTCATCGATCAGGCGTGGTCGCGGGCCAGCCAGGACCAATCGAGGGTCAAGAGCGGCGGCTTCTATGGCTGCCACATCGACATCGAGAAGGACCTCGCTTGCTGCACGCCTTCTGGCAGTCTCCGTCTTTCCACAAGCGCGAGGCCCCTCGATAAGAACGGCGCCCAGCGAACTCAGCCTTTCGGTGAGTTCAGCGTCGACAACTCTCGCACGATATGTATCCATCCGTTCCCCGTTTCCACACCCATCCAGAATTATCCGACATCACCACACGAAATACGATGCCCTATTTGTAAGGGTTTCGATGTATCGTTTGTAACGATCTTGATGTCTCAAATGTAACACAGGTGGGGCATCCCTTCAACACTCTCGACGCGGAGCAGGGCCAGGAACGTGACGCCGCCTTGGTCAGCCGCGGCGCGCAAGATGTGAAGCATACGTCGCGGGAGAAGGAGTTCATCTACCAATTGAACCGGCTCAACGCGTCGATAGCGCGTGCACGGCCCAAGACCATCGTGTTCCGATCCCGTACCCGCCTCGTACCCCCATCCAGGCTCTCTACATCCCCCACATCGAGATTGCTCCATACTCGGTCCGCGGTCACGGCTGGCACACCGAACTCGGCTGCCGTTGCCACACCAACCCTGTCACCAAGCGACAGGCCGTACCGGGATCCCCATGGGATGGACGGTGGCATCCACATTCGACACGGAC
>JAMBLL010000036.1 GCA_023336765.1 Actinomycetes bacterium
CTACACTTGCCCGGTCCGTAGGACATGAGGAGGACGTGTGGGACAGCCGATCGTAATCGAGAGCACTGAGGTTGTTGACGGTTCGTTCATCGTGACGATGAACCGGAGCCTGACCAGCCAAGTGGGTGAGGGCTACGATTCGTTGTCGGCTGCGAGCACCGGAGACTCATTCGGTGCCTTGCTCGCGCGCAGGCTATTCGAAGCCGACGATTCGATCGACCGTGTGTACGTTGCGTCGAACACAGTCGTGTTGAAGCACCCGGGCAGCATCGATGACGAGGCGGTTTCGACCTTGTCGAGTGTCATCGAGGATCTGCTCCTGTTCTACCCGAGTGTCTGAACGACTGCTCGCGCCCCGAAAGCCCCATTACCCATCTGAGTCTCCTGCATAACTCCCGACCGTAAGCGTGATCGTTTCTCCTGGCTTGACGGGCGTTCCTCGCGCCGGGTTCTGGTCGAGCACGATGTTGTCCTTCCCAGGATCGGTCACTCCCTCAAGAGCTTTTGCGACTTTGAGACCCTGATTCGCCAGCGCATCGAGAGCGGCTTCCCAGGTTGATCCGATGACCGAACCAAGCGTGAATGGGCAGTTGACGGGTTCACCCGATACTTCACACGGATTGACGGACCACAACTCAGACAGCGGACGGTATCGCCAGATCAGGTGGAGATCCTCCTCGGTGGAGCCGTCCGGGGAGGTCACGATCCTGTCGACCCTCTGGAGGAATCCATCGATTCCCGAGCGTTCCCTGCGCTGCTGCCCGGGGGCAATGTCCGGATCGGCCACGTACTCCTTCTCGAAGGCGACGATGTCCTCCTTGTCGTGCGTGTCCGACTCGCACTCAAGCCCGCCGTTGAACCCGTAGATCCGCACACTGACCGACTCACCGCTGTACCACGAGCGGATTACCACCGGGAAGTCTGTGTTGTTGCGGAACTTGACGTCGGGACCGGGAACACCAAGTGTTGCCTCACGTCCTCGTGGGTACCTCGTGAAGTAGAGAGAGTGAGGCTGATGCTCGACGTCTTCGAGGCATGAGAAGAACGCGGCGTTGAACAGTGTCGTTGCGAACTGGCTCACCCCTCCGCCGATATTGGCCGGATGGTCACAGCAGTATGGTGCACCGTTGATGATCGCAGGTGCTGCGACGTAGCCGTCGGCCTCGACCCGCTGCCCAACGTGGTCATTGATGGAGAAGACCTCACCGGCGAGTACCACGGTCCCATCTACATCGTCGGACATCCGTTGGATGTTGAGCGTTCGATCCTGACCCTGGGTGTACTTCGTTGAGAAGCCACCAAGTTTCGTCATCGTTGTGAACGCCGTCGCCTCCTGGGTGGTCAGCTTTGGTCGGGCACCGACAACGACAGGGAAGACTCCGGTCCCTGACCCGAGTGCCGCACTCTTGAGTTCGGTCAGCAGGGTCTCGATGTCGAGCACGACACCGCTGCGGCCGGGGATGACGGTGTACTCACCTGTATTGAGGTCGATGTCGAATCGTGCATCGATGGGCGAGATCTCGAACTCTCTGCGGAGGGGTTCGAGGATGTCGAGTACAGCGTCTCTGTCGAAGTACACCTCGATACTGTCCGAGGCTGGGTCGATGGTCGCACGCACCGCTGAAGCGAGTTGACGCTCGGTGAAGGTCATTCGAAACGTCGCGTCGTCAGAACGTAGCGCGACCGGATCGGTGATCATTTCGCGCACCTGAGCGGCGGCGGCATCGAGCTGATCGTTGGAGAGCGGAGAGCTGGCGTTGACGACGGGAATGAGAGCCGGTGCGGTCCCGACAGTCGACATCTTCGATCTGATCAGGGCAGTGCCAGTCTCTCTGTTGACGCCAACGCCTGGCAGTGGGTACCGGGTGATAACCTCGCCATCGTCAACGGTGATTGAACCATCGAACGCTGGCCTTTCGACCGCTATCGATTCCCAGATATCGAGTTCAGCCAGGATGACCTCATCGTTGAAGAAGATGGGCAAGGCAACAGCCTCTGTCGAAATGAACGATGAGAACCATGACTGCACCTTCTCGACGAAAGTGCCAGTACGACGGGCCCGCATAGCCGCGTCAACACCTGCAGGTACGTCAACGTCCAGTTCGACCGACGCTGGGCTCAGCCTGAACTCGTGCCCGTTGACGGTGAACACGCCAACGCTTGAGAGCAGGGCGTTCTCATGTGCGGACAGGGCAAGAGTTGCATCGGCTGTGTTGAGTCCACCAACAGCGACTCCGCCAACCGTTACGTTGCGCGCAACGACGTCTGGTGTGGTGGACTGATCCCTGACGTAGGAAACGGCTCCGAGCAGGAGGATCACTGTTGCGACGGAGGCGAGGATGATTCTCGTGGGCAGCTTCATTGGGGGACGTCTTCCGCTATCCGTTTTCCGTTGTCCGTACTTCAGGAACGGTAACGGTGTACCGAATCAGCCGTCGTCTCCTCCACCTTCGGCCGCCGTGGTGGTCGTCGTGTCAGGCGGTGCATCCGTGGTGGGTGGTGCCTCAGTTGGTGGCGGTGCCTCGGTGGTGGGTGGTGCCTCAGTTGGTGGCGGTGCCTCGGTGGTTGGCGGCGTGGTTGTGGTCGGTACGCAGTTCCCGTTGCCGCCCACCCGCTTGTCGCAAGCGTGCACGAGGATCACGATGCGTTCGCCACGGTAACGCCAGAAGAACGCCTGACGCTTGAGCTCGTTGCCATCGGCATCGTAGAAGATCCGGGTGTTCGTGACGTTCCAGCCCTCGGTACCTCGGGTGATCCGCTTCTCTTCGCCTGGTGCAACGATCCCTTCTGTGTCCTTGCGAAAGATCTCCGTGGGTTCGGTAACGCTCGAACGGTCCGAACGGACGGTTCCGCACTTGCCGCCATCACGGTTACCGAAGAACGTGACCGTGACCGACCGTCCTGTATACGACGTACGGATGATCACAGGTGCTGAAGAATCGTTCCTGAATGCAACGTCTGGATGGGGGAAGCCGAGAGTGGCTTCGCGGCCTTCGGGGTACTTTGTGAAGTAGATGCTGTGCGGCTGGTGCGTGACATCTTCGTAACAGCCGAAGTAGATCGTGTTGAAGATCGTGGTCCCGAACTGGCTCACACCACCACCGACGTTCACAGGGTCCTCTTCGCATTCGACGACGCCACTGACGATGGCACAGTCGTACAGGAAGCCCTTCTCCAGCGTGCGCTGACCGACGCGTTCGTTGACGGAGAACGTCTGTCCTGGCATCACGATCGCCTCGTCGACGATATCGGCCATCAGCTGAATGTTCTTTACGCGGTTCGTTCCGGGTGTATACGTCGTGAACTCTGCAACTTCGTAGAGGTCGCCGTAGGCCTTCGCCTCGTCGGTGGTGAGCCTTGGTTCCTTGTCAAGACTCATTGCCAAGAGTCCGGTTCCGTCGCTGAAGGCAGCTTGTTCGACCTCGAGGACGATAGCGTCCTCATCAAGGAGGGTTCCGTTTGAGCCTGCGACCAGCCAGATGGCGTCGTCGTTGGGGAGGCCGCTCGTCCCTGGAACTCTTCTCGGATCGGTGATCCTGTAATTCTCATCCCAGTTCTCGAAATCATCGACGACGACCGTTTCCCAGTACGCGCTTATGGCGTCGGTCTCGAGATCATGACGTGCCGCTTCGACCAGAGGTCTGAACACGTCTGTGTCCATGGTGGTTTCGATGGTGTCGGCGGCCACGGTGATGGTGAGTGATTGAGCGAGATCAGCTGATGCAACGTTGAACGTGGCTTCGTACTCAACGTTGGTGAGCACGACCCCTCTCTGGATGAGTGCATTCGCATCGTCGGCGGCCGCCTCAAGCTGTGCCCGGGTGTGCGAGGGTGTTGACGTAGAAGTCGGTAGGCCGATGACATCGATCGCACCAGAGATGAGAGCAGCCTCGATCAGGCTTGTAGAAACTGCGCGCTCGATCATCTCCCCGTTTTCAGGAGGTTCGACGACAGCCACGTCATTGACGATCTGGATCGAACCCTCGAAGGCCGGGTTCGTGATCGCAGCGAGTTCCCACTCCCTCACCTTGTCATCCAGGAGGTCATAGTCGAGCGTTGCCTCGACAGTGATGTTGGTTTCAGATGTCCACGCCGTGAACCAGTCCGTGATCCCACCCTTGTTGTGGTTCATGGCGGTGGCGACGGCTTCGTCTGTGTTGAACGTCATGTCCACGTCAGCCGGTTCGAGCGGGAACCGTAGACCGTTGACCTCCACCGTCACGGTGTTCGACAGGATCGCGTTCGTGTACTTATCGACTGTTGCTTGGGTCTCGGCCTGGGTCATGCGGGAAACATCGATGCCCTCGATTGTCACATTCCGAGAGACCTTGTCCGATGCTGCGGCACTATCGACGAAGTACACGGTGAGCGGGAGCATGAGAATGAGGAGAGGCGCGAGTATCAATACGAATATTCTGGTTTTGGGCGTTGCCATCAGCACTCCACGCATCAAGTGGTTGGGGTTCGCCCAAGCATAGGAATAGGTTTCAGATAGCTGTTCGTTTCTAGCCACGATGAAGGAAATTTTGTGGATCGGATATCAGACTCGAGACATCAGGCGAAGGAGTTGAGTCTGTGAGCCGATGTTTTCCGTTTTCCGTTCTCCGTTTTCCGCATGAAGCCGAGATGCCGGGATTCTGACTGTCAACTGTCAACTGTGAACTGCCCAACCCGCACTATCTATCTGCGCGTCCTCTCTCATTGTCGCTCTTCGGTCCCTCTACGCCCGGCGCTCAGCTACCGTCCTGACTCACCATGTCACGTACGATCCTGTCTCTCCACGCCCACCCTGACGATGAATCGTCCAAGGGCGCTGGAACGGTGGCAAAACTCATTGACGAGGGTGCCAGGGCTGTGCTCGTGACTGCCACCGGGGGTGAGGCCGGGGAGATTCTGAACCCGGCGATGGACAGGCCAGAAGTGGTCAACAGGTTGGCCGAGGTTCGCGCCGGGGAACTGGCTCAGGCGGCCAAGATCATCGGGTACAGCACTGTGGAAATGCTTGGATATCGGGACTCCGGGATGCCAGAGTCGCCGGACAACGCACGTCGGGAGGCGTTCTGTAACCAGGACCTCGAGGACGTGCTTGAGAGGGTTGTCGAGATAGTCCGCCGCGAGCGTCCATCGGTTGTTCTTGGATATGACGACCATGAGTTCTATCCGCACCCTGACCATCTGCGGGTCCATGACCTGACTGTCCAGATAGCGGACGCAGCGGCGGATCCACACAGGTTCCCTGATGCTGGCGACCCCTGGACGATTTCGAAGGTATACGCACCGGTATTCACCAGTGAGCGTATTACGGCGCTGCATCAGGCGATGCTCGAACACACGGGCGAGTCGCCGTTTGCCGGGTGGCTCGACCGGCTCGACAGGTACGCCGTACCAGAGCGACGTACGATGCGTTGTGACGTCACGGGGTACGTTGATCAGGGCCGCGAAGCGTTACGCGCTCACAGGACGCAGGTAGACCCGGATGGCTTCTGGTTCAAGGTGCCCACAACGGTCGTGGAGTCGGTGTACCCGTGGGAGGACTTTGAACTCATCCATACGAACGTGCCGTGGACCGAGGGCGAAGCCGATCTGTTCACGGGCATAGACCGGTGACCGACATGGTGACCCCATGACATCGGTTCAGCTTCCTTCTACCGAGCAGATACGGACCCTGCACTCCGCTCTTGAAGATGTTCCTGTGACCTTGCTCGATCTGGAGACCGCCAGGGTGCTCGGTGGTGTCTTGTCATCTCTCGATATCGTGGAGCGGGCACGGGCTGATCGCCCGGTTGTTGTCCTCGTTGGTCCGACCGGTGCGGGCAAGTCGTTTCTGTTCAACGCCATCGTCGGTGCGGACGCATCACCAGAAGGTGCCTTGAGACCGACGACGTCATCGGTCGTCATCGCCGGAGAACCCACTCTCGGTCTTCGTCAGCAGGTTCCAGACGCAACGGTCCTCCAGAATTTCGATATCGGATTCACGCTCGTGGATATGCCTGCGTGGGATGGGACCCCTGAGTCAGCGACTCGCGTACCTGCCGCTGATCTGGTCGTGCTGGTGGTATCGCCCATCCGATACGCAGATGCATCGGTGGCAGCACTGTGGGCATCTCTGGACCCGGAGCGAACGCTTGTTGTGCTCAACCGAGTCGCAACAACTCGGGAGGAGACCAGCGATCTGCTCGCTTCTGTGTCTGACATGTTCGGCACGGAACCGTACGTCATCAGCCAGAACGATTCACCAGGATCTGCGATCAGCGATCACATCGCAAACCAGATCCCGATATCAAGGACAGATGTCGTGGCATCGATCATGGTCCGATCTGCTGGGACCGGTGCACGCTTTATCGTGCGAGAGGTCACCAGCGCCGCCCCAACGCTGGGAAAGGTCTCGAGTGCAGTCGATGGCATCACAGACTGCTCGGCCGATGTTTCACAGTACGACGTACAAGTTTCGTGGGAAGGCACCCGTGACGCCATCATCGAGCGCTTTGCCATCGACGTTCGCGACAGAGACGACACCATCGTGCGGACATCAGATACGGACCTGGCAGAACGGACCCTCGAGTTGATCGGACCCTGGGCTGATGGTGAGGACATGATTAGTGACCTCGACACGTGGCATGACCGCTGCATCTCGGCATTCTCGGATGCAGCGACGATTCGGTGGCGGCGATCGAGCACTCGGCAACTGATCGACCGCTTCTCCTGGAGCACTTCGATCAACCAGGACATCGTTGCCCCGAAGCGGTTCGTACGCGTGCTCGGTGAAAGACTCGATGGGGTGAGAGATCAGATGCGAACGGATCTCGAGTCTTTGATCTGTAGCTATCTGGACGCACGTCTTGAGACGTGGCGCTCGACCTTGGACGGTCTTGGTGATTACAAACCCGGCGCACTGGCCTCGGCTGCTGACGGCTTCGACTCTGTGCGTCCTGGCCGTGACTGATCTCTTCTCACTACTTGACCTCGCAGATCTTGCTGTGGCGCGAGCTGAGGGTGTCCTGGGAGACGACGACCGGGCCGCACTAGCGACGACCGTTGCGCGGCTGAGGTCACGAGCTGGGTACGCCGGCGACGTCGTGGTTGTTGCGTTTGCAGGTGGTACAGGCTCAGGGAAATCGTCACTCCTCAACGCCCTCATTTCTGAGAGAGTTGCTCCGGTCGGTGTGGTTCGGCCCACGACCACACGATCCACCGCCGTTGTGCCCGCAGAAACGGATACCGACTTCACCGCTCTCGTCTCGGCGTTGAACGTTGACCACGTGGTTCGATCTGACGCGTTGGCCTCGACTGTATTGGTCGACCTCCCGGATTTCGACAGCGTGGAAATGGCCCACAGACACATCGTTGGTCGTGTGCTACCAGCCGTGGATGCTGTCCTGTGGGTCTTTGACCCTGAGAAATACGCCGATCACATCGTCCACGACGATTTCCTCACGCGATTGACACCGTATGAGGACCAGTTCATCTTCATCCTCAACCAGGTCGACCGGCTTGGTACAAACGCAGGATCCGTGCGGCAGGACCTTGAGTCGAAATTGTCAGAGGACGGCTACAGCGACCCTGAGGTCGTGCAATGCGTCGCTTCAGGAGATCTGCAACTCGATGACGTTGTGGCATCGATCGCCGACCGCTTCAGCACGAAGACAACAGTACTGGCCAAGGCAGCGCTCGACCTCCGACTTGGAGCGAACACGGCTTGGAAACAAGCCATGGAACACCCAGAAATAGGGCCAGACAGCGACCCCGATTCTCGTGCGCTCGCGCTCGCGACATTCACGTGGCTAGGTATCGATGCCTACGATTACTGGTATTCGATCGAGAGAGGAAGAGATGCTGGACACGGTGACTGACGCCCTGGCGCGGTTCTGGGATGAATACAACACCGAGATACTGCTCTCCGTCGCTGTCATAATTGGTGCGTTGGTGGTGATCTGGTTCGTCCGGCGATCGATCAAGCACTGGCATAAGCGCGTGGTTCACCGCCTGGCAGGATCGCATGACCAGGAAGATCGCGAGAAGGCGCAGCGATTCAAGACGCTCTCTGGCGTCGTGATGGTGGTCGTCCTGGTCACAGTGTGGTCCATTGTCATCCTCACCATTATGAGCGTGTGGGGTATCCCCATGGCTCCGTTTCTTGCGGTGGGAACGACGGTTGGCATAGCTGTTGGTTTCGGCGCACAGGACGTTGTTCGAGATGTCATCGCGGGGTTCCTGATCCTGGTCGAGGACCAATACTCTGTTGGTGATGTTGTCAACATTGCAGGGGTGAGCGGCTCTGTGGAGAAGATCAGACTGCGGACCACGGTCCTGCGTGATCTCGATGGCAACGTCCACCACGTGCCCAATGGGCAGATACGCGTTGCTTCGAACATGACGTCCGCGTTCGCCAGGTACGTTGCCGATATTTCGATCTCCTATGACTCGGATATCGACGTTGCGATGGAGGTCATCCTGGACACCGGAACTGCCATGGCCGCAGAACCTCGATGGATTCCCTTCTTCCTTGAGGAACCCGAGATGCTCGGAGTCAACGAACTCGGAGACTCAGCGGTAACGATCCGCCTTCTGCTGACCGTAGCCACCGAAGAGCGCTGGGCCATCAAGCGTGAGTTCCTCAAACGTGTCAAATACGCCCTCGACGCCGCTGGAATCGAGATCCCCTACGCACATCTGACAGTGGTGCTGAAGGAAGAAGACAGTCGTAAATCGTAGATCGTAAATCGTTTCGGAAGCTCACAACTTTGAGTTCACAATTGACGGTCAGATTCTTGAACTGGAGGACCGCGCATCTGGTGATACGTGTTCGACCCATCAGCCGTAGATGCACTGGTGTTTGGCGGCAGTCGATTTACGATTTACGATTTACGATCTACTTCTTCTGCTGGCCTCAACACTTTCATCGCATCCTCCACCGGCACGATCTCAAGCCTGCTTGCCATTCCAAGGAGTTCCCCATCGGCCTGGAACGGGGTCTTCGGGTCGGCGTCGATGATCAGACTCTCGTAATCGATCCAGAGCTTGGTCCCCGTGGCAGAGCGATGTTTACGCCCGAGGACAGCGCGTGTGAAGATCTCTGCTGCTCGTCTGACACCGAGATCGTCCGCGGCGAGCGTCGCAACGCCCGCCGGCCGGTCAGGAGTGAGATGAAGCGGAACAGCCCCGAAATAGGTGTACGGCTCGTGAACCTGTGTCAGGGCAACCACCGCATCGAATCGGTCACCATCACAATCGATACGAAGCGTTGGCATCTCTGATCGCCAGTTCGTGAGCAATCGTGTGATCGCCGTCGATGCGTAGTGAACGCTCCCGAAACGCGATTTGGCGAATGGCCTGGTCTCTGCGACTTCGACCACGTCGGCGTCGAATCCGATCCCGAGCGAGAATGTGGCGTACCTCGTGATCCTGCCGAAATCGGTATCCGCTATCACGCGGACCATACGCGTGGGAATCGCCTCGTAATCGGCTGCGGCAGTTGCTGCGAGCTTTGGCTTTCGCGGAACGCCGAGAATGCGGGCCAGAACATTTGTCGTTCCAGCAGGGATCAGCCCGAGAGCGGTGTCTGTGCCGACCAGGCCGTTGGCGACGTGATGAGCAACACCGTCCCCACCCATTGCAAAGACAACATCGATTCCATCCTCGGCAACGGATCTGGTCTCGCGTCCGGTATCAAGAGCAGAGACGGGCCAACTTGTGGACAGGTCAAAGCGCGTCTTGAGGATCGATACAACCTGTCGGTAGATGCCCCCGGTGAACTGCGAGGCCGAGGGGTTGGCCATGAGGAGCGCCGTTGGCATGGCCGTAAGCCTACGGCAGCTGTGCACACGTTGTTTGGCCAGGTCGGGGCTCCTTGCACGTTGCTACTAATCTGACGTCATACCGTCCTGTGCGACATGAGGAGACACCGTGCTGAAGCCGTACCAGACCGAACCGTATTCCGATTTCAACCTTGAGGCGAATGCTTCTGCGTATCGAAGGGCCATCTCCCAGGTTGAGTCCGAACTGGGAGAACGGGCGCTCCTCGTCATCGGCGGTGAGCACATCGACACGGATGCTTCGATCGAGTCTCTGAACCCTGCATTCCCAGAGCAACGCGTCGGAACGTCAGCATCTGCATCTCTCGAGCATGTGGACCAGGCGATCGATGCCGCATGGGAGGCATACGCTGACTGGTCTCGGCGTACGGCCTCCGAGCGCGCTGGCCTGATCCATCGCGTTGGCGACATCATTGCAGAGCGCAAGTACGAGTTCGCGGCGTGGCAGACCTTCGAGGCTGGAAAGAACTGGGCCGAAGCTGAGGCCGACGTGGCCGAAGCGCTCGACTTCTGCCGGTACTACGCCCACCAGGCACTTGCACTATCGGAACCGGTTCCTGTGTATCAGGTTCCAGGCGAGACGAACGAATCGTGGCTGAGGCCTATTGGAGCGGGAGTGATCATCCCGCCATGGAACTTCCCGCTCGCGATCCTTGTTGGTATGACGGTTGGCCCGATCGCCGCAGGGAACACAGTCGTTCTTAAGCCCGCATCCAACACACCGCTGGTGGGGTGGGGATTCCTCAAGGTTCTCGAAGAGGCAGGCCTCCCACCTGGTGTGGTCAACTTCCTCCCCGGATCTGGTGGGGTGATCGGTGATGCGCTGGTGGACCATCCTCGCACGAGGTTCATCAACTTCACGGGATCCAAGGAGGTGGGACTCCGGATCGCTGAACGTTCAGCGAAGGTCAACCCCGGACAACGCTGGCTCAAACGCTCCTACATGGAGATGGGTGGCAAGGACGGCCTGATCGTAGACGACACATGCGACCTCGAAGCGGCTGCAACCGACGTTGTGCGCTCAGCATTCGGGTTCCAGGGTCAGAAGTGTTCGGCATGCTCACGGCTCATCGTGTTCGAGTCGGTTCATGACGAACTGCTCGAGAAGGTCATTGAGATCGGTTCTCAACTCAGTGTCGGGCCAGGCACCGAGAACTACCCTGTTGGGCCTGTGATCTCGGGAGCCCAGCATCGTTCCATCCTCTCTGAGATCGCTCTCGGTGTCGATTCTGCCGAGTTGGTCATGGGAGGCCACGCCATTGAACGAGATGGTGGCTACTACATAGAGCCGACGATCTTCGACGGTGTTGCGTCACAGTCCCGTCTCGCGCAACACGAGATCTTCGGACCTGTGCTGTCTGTCATCTCGGTCAAGGACTTCGACGAAGCGCTTGATGTTGCGAATGGAACAGAATTCGGGTTAACAGGAGGCCTGTACTCGTCAGACGAACGGCGACTTGATCGGGTGGTTCGGGATTTCTACGTGGGCAACCTCTACCTCAACCGGAAGATCACGGGCGCACTTGTCGGCGTCCAGCCCTTCGGTGGATACAACATGTCAGGGAGCAACGCAAAGGCCGGCGGTCCGGATTACCTGCGTCTCTTCATGGAGATGAAGAGCGTGAGCAGGAGGACCTGAGAGAAGAGAACACAGACGTTAGATCGCTCGGCTAGCGCCTCGCTTTCAGACGTTAGATCGCTCGGCTAGCGCCTCGCTTTCAGAC
>JAMBLL010000037.1 GCA_023336765.1 Actinomycetes bacterium
GCACCGCGTCGCCCGGGGAAAAGGTCGACCTGATCCGTGATACGGGCCCCGGCGGAATCAACGAGATAGAACACGGGCAGCAGTTCGTCGTAGGCCGCTTCGAGGACACGAATCATCTTTTCAACAGTGATCCTGCCCCACGACCCTGCCTTGACCGTTGGGTCGTTGGCGATGATCATCACGGGTCTGCCCTCGACTCTGGCCCTCCCGGTCACGACCCCGTCAGCGGCAAGTGCTTCGTCGTCGTTGCGTGCGAGAAGCCCGTCCTCAATGAACGAACCAGCGTCGGCAAGGAGGTCGATGCGATCTCTGACGAACATCTTGCCCTGCACATCGAGTTTGTCGTGGTACCGCTGTGGTCCCCCACCTTTCGCTCTCTCGGATGCTGTGCGTAGGCGGTCGTCCATCAGTGTCGGTTCCTCGTCCTGACTCTGATCGGTGTCCCCGTGAAGTCGTATCGGTCCCTCAACCGGTTCTCGATGAACCGAATGTAGTCGGGGCCGAGTTCTCCACCCCTGACGAACAGCACGAACGTCGGCGGATCTGTCTCGGCCTGGACAGCGTAGAGGATCTTCGGTCTGCGCCCCTTGCGGACAGGGGGCGGGTGCGCCTCCTGAAGCTCACGGACCAGTTTGTTGACCTCGGGGGCCGGGATATGTCTGCGCCGGTTCTCGAGGACGGTGCGGATGTACTTGGGCAGTCGGTGGCTTCTGGCGCCCGTGAGCGCCGACATCCGTAGGACGGGTGCCCACGAGACGAACGCAAGCCGGTCGGCAACAGAATCCTCTGTCTCGAGACGTTGATCTTCTGTTAGTTCGTCCCACTTGTTGAGGATGATGATCAGGCCGTCACCAGCCCTGGCGATCTCCTCGGCAAGACGTTGCTCCTGGTGGGTTGCACCGCGCTGACCGTCGATGATGAATAGCACCACGTCGGATTGTTTGACAACGTCATGGGCTCGTAGCACGGAGTAGTAGTCCACGTCGTCCGTGATCTTGGTCCGACGCTTGATCCCTGCCGTGTCGATGACCTCGAAGTACTCGCCATCGATGGTGACGATCTCGTTGATCGGATCGCGTGTCGTGCCAGGCACATCAGATACGAGGACACGTTCCTCACCTGCCAGCCTGTTGAGGAGCGTCGACTTGCCAACGTTCGGCCTGCCGATGATGGCGAGGCTCGCGATGACATCAGGATCAGCATCCCCTTCGACCTCGTCCGGGAGCAGGGCGACCACCTGGTCAAGGAAATCACCTGTGTTGCGGCCGTGGAGCGCAGAAATCGGGATCGGCGCCCCAAGTCCGAGTCCCCACAGATGGGTCAGGGACGACTCGACAGCGGGTGAATCCGACTTGTTCGCCACGAGGAGATACGGGATACCGCTCTTCTGGAGGATCCTTGCAACACCAACGTCGTCATCCGTCACTTCCGTTGTGGCATCAGCAACGAACACGACAACATCCGCACCACTGACCGCGATTTCCGCCTGTTCTCTGATGTCTGCGGTGAGACGCTCCTGGGGACGCTGCTCCCAACCCCCCGTGTCCATGACATGGAACTGCGTTCCCGCCCACTCCGCGTCGAACTGCCTCCGGTCGCGCGTGACCCCGGCCTCCTCGTTGGTCACTGCTGCCTTGGCCCGCACGATGCGGTTGACGAGGGTCGACTTGCCCACATTCGGCCTGCCCAGGATGACGACGATCGGGAGACGGCTCATCGTATCGCTCCGAGAAGTCCCGAAGCTGTGGCTGGAGCAACAACGACCGGTGCGCGTGCAGTATGGATGACATCTGTGAGGGGCACATCATCGATGAACATGTCTCCTGAAAGTGCAACGTCGGGGATCACGTAGGTTCCTACTTCTTGTGTGTCTTTGGCTAACTGTCGGATGATATCTTCGCCGACCATGAGACCGGCAAC
>JAMBLL010000038.1 GCA_023336765.1 Actinomycetes bacterium
ACCCCGCTCATATCCGAAGTGCCGGCTTGGCATCATGGAGCGTGACGCGTAGTATGATGGTAAACGATTTCCAAACCCGGCACAACGAGGTTTCATGTGAGCGACGCTTACCTCTCAACCACCGATATCCACCTCTCGTTCGGCGCAGTGAAGGTCCTGCGTGGCGTGAACTTCGAGGTTGCACGAGGAGAGGTCGTCGGACTCCTGGGCGACAATGGCGCAGGGAAATCCACTCTGATCAAGGTCCTTGCCGGTGTCTACAAACCTGATAGCGGAACCGTACTCGTAGAGGGCAAGCCAGTTGAGTTCCATGAACCCGACGACGCACGCCGGGCTGGTATCGAGACCGTCTATCAGGACCTTTCGCTGGTCGAAACCCTCGACGTTACGGCAAACCTGTTCCTCGGAAGAGAACAGCGAGTGCGAGGACCGCTCGGCCGGCTCGGCTTCATGGACAAGTCAGAGATGAGCAAGAAGGCAGAGAAGGACGTCGCCGAACTCCGCGTCAACCTACCGCCCGTGAGCACCCCTGTTGCCAATCTCTCTGGTGGTCAACGTCAAGCCATCGCCATTGCCAGAGCGACCAGTTGGAGTCGCACGATCGTGCTGATGGACGAACCGACCGCAGCGCTTGGTGTGCGTGAATCCCAAGAGGTGCTCGGCCTGATTCGAACCCTGCGAGACCGCGGTCTCGGGTTGGTCGTGATCAGCCACGACATCCCTCACGTCTTCGAAGTGTCAGACCGAATCGTTGTTCTTCGCCACGGCACGGTGCACCTGAACGTTGCGGCCAACGATACGAAGCCCACAGAGATCGTCGGTGCGATGCTGGGTGCCTACACAGGTGCCAATGGAGACGATTGATCATCGCGACCCAAACCGCGGATTACAGAGCTGAACTGGTCGGTGTCTTCGGACACCCGGTTGCTGAGAACCCGACCGTGGTCATGCACGAAGCTGCATACGCCGAATTCGGGATGAACTGGCGTTACCTCACCATTGAGGTCCTACCACGTGACCTCAATGATGCAATGCTGGGCCTTCGTGCGATGAACATGCGGGGAATCAACCTGACAATTCCTCACAAGGTCGAAGTGCTGCGGTATCTCGATCGGCTATCCGAGGCCGCTGAACTGATGGGTGCCGTCAACACCGTGGTCAACAACGAAGGTGAACTATTCGGAGAGAACACCGATGGAAAGGGATTCTTGCGAGCCCTGACGCAGGACGCAGGAGTGGATCCCGAGGGGACACAGGTTGTCGTGTTCGGCGCAGGTGGGGCGAGTCGTGCGATCACCGTCGAACTTGCACTCGCAGGCGCGCAGGAGATCACCATCGTCAACCGATCACCGCAACGAGGCCACACGCTCGTCGATCTCCTCAATACGAAGACGCCAACCTCTGCCACGTACTCGGCCTGGGATGGGCCGTTCCAGATCTCGGACGACACGGACATCGTCATCAACGCCACCTCGATAGGCCTCTTCCCCGACATCGGTGCAGAGCCCAACCTCGACTATTCGACGTTGACCCCCGACATGACAGTGTGCGATGTCATCCACAGCCCCACCACGCCGTTTCTCAGGAGAGCCCATCAACAGGGTTCCACAACCCTTGACGGAGTGAGCATGCTGGTCTACCAGGGGGCGATCGGGTTCAAGCTCTGGACGGGCCGCGATGCGCCCATCGAGATCATGTACGAAGCACTGGCGAAAGCGTTCGGCCTGGAACCATCCAGCTGACCGACGTCTTCAGCAGCGGGTACGCGGTCCACGGTGAACCCGGGTCGCTACCGGATTCTTTGGCCCCCTCCGCCTCGCAAGCTCGGCACCTCCCCCGTCCAAAGAGCCGAGGGAGGAACCAGAACGGGCTCTGAATTCTCTCCCGGCCTTCGCTGGGGAG
>JAMBLL010000039.1 GCA_023336765.1 Actinomycetes bacterium
ACGTGGACGATGCCCTGTCGTACATCGCGAATCGACAGGAGTGGAATGTCGTTGCGGGCCGTGTTCTCTTCGAGCGTCGCGATCTGGATCGCTGAGAGCGGGTCCTTGATGCCCTCATCGCGTGATGTGGTCGGGACCGCGTGATCGATCGTGGCAAGGGTCAGTTCTGGCCTGCGAACAGGTCGGCCGGAGATCTGTAGCGCTTCGAACGCCTGGGGTGAAGTGACCTCGTGGACGAGATGAAGGTCGACATAGAGCAGGTCGGGCTCGCCTTCGGTGCGATACACGACATGGTCTTCCCAGACCTTTTCGAAGAGAGTTGTTGGAGTTGTTGTGTTTGTCATGGTGAAGGAGAGAGAGTACAGGAATCAGCCATCAGCTGTCAGCCATCAGCCGTCAGCCGGAGAGAGGTCTTGGCCTGACGTTTGGTGGGGGTATCTGTCCTGTGATGCATGGTCTGATAGCTGACGGCTGATGGCTGACAGCTTCCTAGTCCTCTTGACAAATGGTCGGGATTAGTCGAACATATGTGGAAACCCGACCATTGGATAGCATGACGACGAAACCGCAAGACGCTGGCGACGCGAGACACGTACTCGACTATGAACTCGACGACATCGTCACTGCCTCGACCAATGCTCAGATGAAGGCTGTGGCTGACGACACGCGCATGGACATCCTGAACCTGCTCCTCGAAAAGGCCGCAACCGTCAGCCAACTCGCTGAAGTTCTCGATAAGCCAAAGGGAACGGTCGGATATCACGCAAAGGTACTTGACGATGCTGGCCTCATCACGGTCGTACGTACCAACAAAGTCCGTGCGATGACGGAGAAGTACTACGGCCGCGTTGGGAGAACGATCCATTTCTCCAGACCTACGACGGACGATGACCCCTTGTGGTTCGTCCATGATGCACTGAGGCCGATCACTCATGACGAGGACCACGCTCTTCCGATGTTCACCTCCCGGGTTGCCAGGATCCCGATTGAACGTGCGGTCGAGTTCAGTGAGCGGATCATGGAGGTTGCACAGGAGTTCATCGAGATCCCACGCGATGGCGACACCGTGTATGGCTTCCTCGCTGGTGTCTATCCGACCGATCTTCCTGCTTTCGGTGATCGTGGCCAAATGACCGATGAGCACATGGATGAGTGACACCGTTCCCCAGGTCGACGACGACACGATCGGGCCAGACGAACCCAAACAAGCCAGCAAGGTCAAGCTCGGAGCCAACTATTGGAGGCTCTGGACATCGAGTGTGATCTCGAATCTCGGTGACGGTGTGACGATGATCGCACTGCCGTGGCTTGCCTCGGCCGTCACCCGAAACGCTCTCCTCATAGCGATGGTGGCCGTTGCTTCAAGGATCCCGTGGCTGGTGTTCACGCTTCCTGCTGGTGTGATAACCGACCGCTTCGATCGCAGGAAACTGATGTGGTGGTCCCAGACCTTTCGCGCTGCACTCATGTTCTTCGCCGCAGGGGCCGTGTGGTACTACCAGTCCACTCTGCCGGACCCTGACGAAGTGCAGGACGGTGCAGTATCAGAGAACGCGGTGATCTATGGCCTGATCGTCGCCGTGTCGCTTCTGTTCGGGTTCGCCGAGGTTCTCTACGATAACTCTGCCCAGACGATCCTCCCATCCATAGTGGAATCCAAGGGTCTCGAGAAGGCGAACAGTCGGCTCTGGGGCGCAGAGATGGTCACCAACTCGTTCATCGGACCACCGCTGGGCAGTGTCCTCATCGCGATCGCCTTCGCTCTCCCGTTCCTTTTCGACGCCGGCACATTCGCCGTTGCGGCAGCGCTGATCTTCTTCCTTGTTGGTGACTTCAAGGTCAAAGCCGACGGTGACCATGAACCGAGCGAGAAGGTCGATTGGTGGGGGGAGATCAAAGAGGGCGTGAGATGGCTGTGGCGCCATCCGCTGCTGCGACCCATGGCGATCATCCTCGGCATCATGAACGGACTGGGGTCGCTGACCTTTGCGACGCTTGTCCTGTTCGCTCAGGAATCATTGAACGTCGATGCGTACACCTTTGCGATCCTGGGTATGTCCGGTGCGGTAGGCGGGATCCTCGGAAGTGTGAGCGCGCCCAGGATCTCGAAAGCGCTCGGTTCAGGGACATCGCTGTACCTGACACTTATCACGGCGGCCGTTACCAACCTCGTTATCGGGTTCGCCACGCACTGGACGATGGTGTTTGCCATGTTCGCCGTGTTCAGCTTCTCCGCTGTGCTGTGGAATGTCATCACCGTTTCGCTCCGCCAGACCATCATCCCTGACCATCTCCTCGGCAGGGTCAACAGCGTGTACCGGTTCTTTGCGTGGGGCATGATGCCGATCGGTCTTGCGCTCGGAGGGCTGTTGGTGTCGGGTCTTGAAGCTGCCGGGGCGAGTCGGGACCTCGCACTCCGCTCACCCTGGTGGCTCGCCGCAGGTGCCTATGTACTGCTGTTCATCTACGCAGCACCGAAACTCACGACGGCGAAGATCGAAGCCGCGAGGGATGGTGGCTCGGCTGGCGCCTCGCTGATGGCGGACGATGGCGGATGATGGCTCGGCTGGCGCCTCGCTGATGACGGAAAACGGAAGAGGCCGATCCCTACTCCATTAGCCCCTTAGCTATTCGTCTTTCTCGAGACCGCGATAGCGACGGCGACGGCACCGATGGCGAATGCGGCAGCGCCAGCAGCGAACCATGCTTCTCGAGGTGGTCCCGGGGTCTTGTTGGTGACAGACACTGGCCGCTGGAATTCGAGGATGGGCCAGTCGTTCGCCTCTGAGGCCTCCCTGAGTTCCTTGTCCGGGTTCACCGCAATCGGGTTACCGACGAGCTCGAGCATCGGCATGTCCGTGAACGAGTCCGTGTAGGCGAACGAACCTTCGAGGTTGATTCCATCACGCTCAGCGGCTTTCTGTATCGCTTCGACTTTTCCCGGCCCCATCACGTACTGGTCCAGTTCGGGTACGAATCGTCCGAGGCCGTCGGTCCGGATCTTCGTCGCGATGACCTTGTCGATCCCGACCATGTTCGCGATCGGCCGAACGAACTCTTCGGGGCTTGCGGAGACGACGTATACCTCGCGCCCTGACCGGATGTGCTCATCGATGAGGAATAGCGCCTCAGCGAACACCAACGGTTCGATGACCTCAGCCATCGACTCGGCGACGATCGCGTCGATCTCGGACTTGTGCCAACCTGCAATGAGGTCGAGCATCCCGTCACGTGCCTTCTCGAGACTGTCCTCATCTGCACCAAAGAGCATGTACGAGATCTGCGCGATTCCGATTCGTACGAGCGTCCGTCTGCGTACGAAACCTTCCTTGTAGAGCGGTCGTCCGAACGCAAGCGTGGAGGATCCAGCGATGATGGTCTTGTCGAGGTCAAAAAATGCAGCTTCGGTCATGAGATGATTGTACCGCGACGTCAGCCGTCAGCCGTCAGCCGTCAGCTTTCAGCCGTCAGCTGTCGGTCAGCCGTGCTCGGTCATCGGTTATCTGTTATCTGTCCCGGACCCCTTGAAACGACCGGTCGACATGCGATACGGTGAGTGCGCTTCCCCTCCGATGATGCGGAGGTTCGTGATATGGCCGTTGTTGCGGTGTGGTCGCCAGTAGATCTTGTGCTGAGCCTTGTTGCGCCGCTTGGCTGTGCGCTTCAGGCCGGTACGGCGCTTGTGGTGGACCTTGACCCTGGGGGTCCCCCGATGCCGGGTGACGGCGACCTTGCATCGCTCGTCGCGCGGGGGCCGACCGAGGCAGAACTGCGCCCCGATCGTCGTGGCGTAGCGGTGATCGGGAACGGCGGCATCGAGGCGGCCGAGGCGGGCGAAGTGATAGCCGCACTCGCTGATCGTTGGCCCAACGTGGTGCTGCGGTGCGCACCAACTCAGATGCCACCGGTCGCCGCGGTGCCGCTCATACCTGTGCTGCCCGAACCATTTGCGATTCAGATCGATCGTCCCTCGGTCTATCAGCAGACCTATTTTGGGGGAGATCCACAACCCGGTGTGACGGTGCTTCCCGCACCGAAGCCGGCAACGGTCCGGTCGCTGTTGTCAGGCCGAATGCCGACGCGACGCGACAAGTGGATCGGGTCACTCGAACATGTCTGGGAGTTGGCATGACCGACATCGACAGGCTGATAGAGAGGATCGTTGATACCTCACACGAGATCGAGAGGGGACACCTCGAGCGTGCGGGCG
>JAMBLL010000040.1 GCA_023336765.1 Actinomycetes bacterium
CGGGAATCGAACCCGCCAGGGAACTCTCGCCCCCTCATCGGATTTGAAGTCCGTGACGTCCACCAGGCACGCAGTCGCCTCCACACGACAGGCTAGCGACCGCTACGGGTCCAGTGACCACATGAAGGGACAGCACATGGTTCACAGTTTCCAGGTCACGTTCGACTCGCATGAACCCACGACGCATGCCGCTTTCTGGGCCAACGCGCTTGGGTACGAGGAACAACCACCACCTCCTGACTTCCCAAGCTGGGAGGACTGGGCTCGAGCATTCGGCATACCTGAGGATGAGTGGGGAGACACCGCCGCAATTGTCGATCCGGATGGCTCAGGACCACGCATGCTCTTCCTACGGGTACCTGAACCCAAGACAGCAAAGAACCGGATGCATCTCGACATCAATATCGCCACACGTGGCTCAACCCCTCAAGAACGGCGCATCCAGGTCGACGTCGAGGTCGCGCGACTCCTATCGCTCGGAGCCACGAAGGTCTCCAGTTTCGATGAGGACAAGGGCGTCTGGACAGTGATGCTCGACCCCGAAGGCAACGAGTTCTGCGTTCACTGATCGCTAGGTGACGATGGGTGGGTCTTCCTTCATCCGATCGAGGAACGCCCGGTAGTCCTCAGCGTTCTGTGCCGCGTATGCAACACCGAACTCAGCCACCGCATCAGCGAACACGTCACCGGATCCAATGTAGCCAGCGATCATCACCGGATCTCCGCTGCGCGCATGGGCATGGGCGAGCACCGCGCCGCAGACCCTTGCGTACTTGGTCATATCATCCGGATCGAAGTTCTCGAGCTTGGGAGAGGCCTTCATGTCCTTGAGTTGCCTCACGTAGTACTCGTGCCCTGTCGCTGCTTCCGTCCAGCCGAGCATGATGTCGCTTGATGCTTGCATGAGCCTTTGGCCTTCGACAACCCGCTGACCGTGATATGGCTGTACGGACATCCCGAACTCGTTCTCGAGTACTGAACTCTCTGCCTGCTTGATCTGTAGGAACAGAACGTCATCGGGCGTGTTCCCCTCCAACAGCGCAATGAAGCATCGTGTGCCAACACTTCCGACACCAACGACCTTTAGCGCAACATCCTTGACCTCGAATTTGGCTATCAGCGAACGGATCGCTGGCCGCACGGAATCTCGGTAACGGCCAACAACCGATTGAACAACCACGTCGGCGTTCTTGAATTCCTCAGGGAAATCCATCGAACGGATAGGGACAACAAACGGTGGATCATCAGCTATCCGCCAGTGACCGTTTACCTTCTCACCGATCTTTCCAAGTACGTGGGACGAGTCCTTGCTCGAGGCTTTACCCACCGCCTTCTTGGCACGGTGTTGAGCCTTCGAGCGGCCTTCGGATTCCAGTTGCTTGAGCATGTCGTCCGCATTGACGTGTGCGTACCACGTGTCGAGAACGGACATGGAGGCGAACCGGTTCATGGCATCGCGATAGGCTGTGCTTGCACTAGACGCGGCACTTCTTTGGTGCTTCTTCTTGAATCCATTGTCCTGGGACGCAATGACGAACGATGCGACGAGTCGCTTGAGGTCCCATTCCCAGGCAGCGAGCATCGTCTCGTCGAAGTCATTTGCGTCGAAGACCAGATCCCGTTCGGGTGATCCGTACCAGCCGAAGTTCGAAACATGGGCATCTCCGCTGCACTGCACCAGAAGCCCGGTTCGAGGGGTTGAAGCGAGGTCTGTTGCCATAAGCAGGGCGCCCGCACGGTAGAACGCAAAAGCACTCTCTGACATGCGCTGTCGCCGAACGGGAATGAGGCTCCGGATTCTGCCCTTCTCCTGTGACAAGAGAAGGTCGACAGGATCAAGCGACGGATCACGCAGGAAGTCAGCCTGGGACGATCGGGGCACATTCTTGCGCAGTGCCTTGCCCGCGGCACCTCGCTCTTCGACTGATTGCACTGTGCCTCCAGGTCCGCTGGTCCATCACACTACCCCAGAATCCGAAGACTCCCACAGAAGCACGCGTGAAAAGAGCACGCACCGCCTATCCTGCCTGTTCGTAGCGCCCCTACCGAGGATGGACATGGCTGACGCATCGTTGATGGTTTGGATCGATCAGGACCTTTGCACAGGTGATGGGATCTGCGAGGAGATCGCACCCGAGGTGTTCGAGGCGCGTGATGACGGGCTTTGGGTTGTCAAGGAGACTGCAGCGAATTTTGGTGCCGACATCATCTTCGACGGGAATCAGGGTCCAGATAACGCCAAGGGAGTTGCCCGCGTCCCCGATGCTGATACCGACGATGTCGTTGAGGCCGCAACAGAGTGCCCCGGCGAATGCATCATGATCGAACCATTCGAGGAGGCAACCTTCGCAGCCCGCGGCGTGTGAGAGATAGATCGTAAATCGTAAATCGACAGAGGACCAATCGATGGGCCGGGATTATGGATCCAGCTCGTCAGCAATCGTGCGGCCGGACGCTGAGTACGATTTACGATTTACGATTCTCTACCCCGTGATGTAGCTCTCCAGCTGATTGATCAGGAACTTCTGCTCCTCGATGACCGCACGCACGACATCCCCGATTGAGATGATGCCGACAAGGTCTCCGTCATCGACCACCGGGAGGTGTCTGAACCTCTTGTCCGTCATGAGTTGCATACACGACGCAACGGTATCGGACGATTCGACGGTGATCGGATCGGGCGTCATGATCTCGGACACAGAGGTCTTGCGTGATCCCTTCGATGCAAGGATCACCTTCCGCGCATAGTCGCGTTCAGACAGGATGCCACAGAACGTGCCGTCCGAGGTCACGACGAGTGCGCCAACGTTCTTGTCCGCCATCATCTCAAGCGCCTCATAGACCGAGTCGGCCACATCGATCGCCCAGATCTCGCGCCCTTTGTCATCGATGATGTTGGCAACGGTCTTCTGCATGGGTAGTTCTCCTTTTGGGAACCATACCTGACTTCACTTCTTCGTGCATCGGCAACCGGGGGAATCAACAGCTACGATGACTCCGCCCGGGAACTGGCGCGACAACGCTCGGCCACCGTCCAGGGACATGCTGTTGGCGACAAGAAAGCGGATCAACGATGAAGTTCGAGCACATTGACGTAGGGCTCAGCGACCCCGTTGCGACGATAACGCTTGACCGGCCGACCAAACTCAACGCCATCACGTTGACGATGTTGTCCGAACTGATCGAAGCAGCGGAGCAGATCTCCGAGTCTGACGCACGTACGGTCGTCCTCAGCGGTACTGGAAGTTCCTTCAGTGCGGGAATGGATATCGAGACATTCTCGGCAGGGGCGTTGCTCGAACCCGATGCCGAACTCCGTTATGAGGCAGCAGCTCTGGGCGGTCGGGCAGCCGCTGCGCTTGAGAACATGCCCCAGATCACTATCGCGGCTCTGTGTGGGCATGTTGTCGGCGGCGGGATCGTGCTCGCCGCAGCGTGCGACCTACGGATCGCCGAAGAGGACACGATCTTCTCGATTCCCGAGGTGGACATTGGAATCCCTCTCGCATGGGGAGGCATCGAGCGGCTCGTCAGAGAGATCGGGCCGGCGAGGACGAAGGAACTCGTCCTGACCTGCCGCCCCTTCCCGGCTGCGGAAGCTCACCACTCGGGATTCGTCACCAGCATTGTTGGCAGCGGCGACGCACCAGGCAAAGCGATGGAGCTTGCCGAAACGATCGCCTCGAAGTCCCGCTTCGCTGTGACCACGACGAAACGCCATGTTGCCGAGATCCTTAAGGGCGACCTGTCACGTGACGATGCCTTCGGCCTTGTCGCAGCACTCGATGACCCCGCATGGCTTCGGCATCGTGACCGCTACATGGAACAGTTCAACTAGATCGATGCGATATCTCGATGCAACGGCGACGCGTTCTGCCCTTTCGATGGCGCACGCGATCGACGCGATGCGCGCTGCATTTGTGAGGGATCGCGAGATCCCCCAGAGACAACAACTGGGGGCATCGATGTTCATGCCAGGGCGGGTCGGCAACACGTCTGGTATCAAGGTCGTGTCCACAGTGCCAGGGAGTCCGTCGGGTATCGTCGTGGTCTTTGCCCACGACGGAACACCGCTCGGCTTTGTTGATGGACCGACCCTTACGGCGATACGGACGGGAGCAGTGGCAGGCCTCGCAACCGATCTCCTCGCCGATCCCTCCGCCTCGACGCTCGCGATGCTCGGCGCTGGCGCGATGGCACCTGACCAGATCGCTGCCGTCAGGGCGGTACGCCCCATCGATACCGTCCTGATCTGGAGCCGGGATTTCTCGACGGCGGCCTCACTTGCCCACGAAGTGGGTGCAACACCGGTGAGCGACGCGAACGAGGCTGTTGCGGTCGCAGACGTGATCACCACGGCCACTCCAGCCCACGCACCGCTGTTCGATCACGCAGCGCTCGGTGAGAGGGTCCATATCAACGCTGTAGGCGCCTTCACTCCTCAGATGGCAGAGATCCCTACCCAGACCGTTATCGAGTCGTACGTCGTCGTTGATGACTACGACGCTGCATCACACGAGGCGGGGGATCTCCTTCAAGCTGGTCGCCTGCCAGATGTGGACCTCACCGAACTTCTCGAACTCGGGGCTCCAGACCACGGCGGTCGCACACTCTTCAAGTCTGTCGGTATCGCATCCCAGGACATCGCAGCAGCAAGGGTCGCGCTAGAGAACGCGGAACGACTGAATCTCGGAGTGGAGTTGTAGGAGGAGAACGTAAATCGTAAATCGTAAATCGTAAATCGACAGACCATCTGAAGTCCGTCCGGGTCTGTGCTCTGTGCTCTGTGCTCTGTGCTCTGTGCTCTGTGCTCTGTGCTCTACTCAAGCGTCGGGCGGATGGGAAGACCAGCTGCCTGGTAGCAGGCATCGATCAGTGCCATCGTTGCAACACCGTCCCTCGCTGTTGTCGGGAAGGGCACATCGAATGTGATCGCGTCCCTGAACGCGATCAACTGCAACTCATAGGTTGACCCGGGTAGCACGGGTACGTCGATGACACCGTCGGGCATACGAAGCTGGAGCGAGGCGCCCGTCTGGGGTGAGACCGGGTTGTCGACGAACATCGTTGCATCTGTGCCAACTATCTCGAGCGAGGAATTGTCTCCAGGTACCTCTGAGATCATAGAACCGAAGATCGTGCCGGTTACCCCTGACGGCCACGACAGCTGAGCAATCATGCTTCCATCGATATCCGGTACCGGGCAGATCGCGTCTGCGCTGACAACCGTCGGTTCCCCATCGATCGCCCAGCGAACCCAACTTGCCGGGTAGCAGCCGATATCCATCATCGCGCCTCCGCCGATCGCAAGATCCCAGCGGATATCTGTCGGAGGGATGATCGAAGCATGAACCTCGAAGCGAGCATCGATCCGTTCAACGGTTCCCAGGATCCCGGCATCGAAGATCGACTGCATCTGGGAGACAAGCGGGTGATAACGCCAGTGGAAGGCCTCCATGACAACAACATCCGCCCTGTTCCCAGCCTCGGCGATCCGAGCAGCATCCTCGGCATTCGCAGCGAGCGGCTTCTCACACAGGACATGCTTCCCTGCCTCGATTGCAGCGATCGTCCACTCCCTGTGCAGCGATGCCGGCGTTGAAATGTAGACGGCATCGATCTCATCGGAATTGAGCATGGCATCGTATGAGTCGAATACCAGCGGAATCGACCAAACCTCCGCGGCCTCAACGGCCCGGTCACGGTCCCTTGCCGCAACCCCAGCCACCGTAACGCCGGGCACAGACCGGGCAGGTTCAATAACCGCAGCATCAGCGATCCGAGAAGCAGCAACAAGGCCAAGACGAATGTTCATGAGAGGAAGAATAGCTGTCAGCCGTCAGCCGTCAGCTATCAGTCAGAAGAAGAAGCGTTCCGCCTTCCGCCTTCCGCCTTCCGCCTTCCGC
>JAMBLL010000041.1 GCA_023336765.1 Actinomycetes bacterium
ACCACGTGGCGCATGTCGACGATACTCGAGAACTACGTAACGAGCGTCCCCGCACAGATGCGGAGAGGACCCCAGTGGTTCGCCGGATCTGCCGATGCTCTCTACCAGAACATGAACCTGATCGAGGATGAGTCACCGAAGTACATCTTCGTGTTCGGCGCAGACCATATCTACCGGATGGACCCTGACCAGATGCTCCAGCAGCATGTCGAGAGTGGGGCCGGGGTGACCGTTGCTGGCATCCGAGTCCCGATCGAACAGGCATCTGAATTCGGAGTCATTGAGAAGGGACCCGCGTCATCCATGATCACCGCGTTCCGGGAGAAGCCGAAAGACCCCATAGGTCTTCCCGATGCACCCGATCAGGTCCTTGCATCAATGGGAAACTACGTATTCACCACTGATGCCCTCGTTGACATCTTGAATGCAGATGCCGCCTCGAATCGTTCTGGCCGCGATATCGGGGGCGACCTCATCCCCGCGTTGGTCCAAAGTGGCGATGCCTACGTGTACGACTTCACTGAGAACATCGTCCCTGGAGAAACGCCGCGCGACGCCCACTACTGGCGTGATGTCGGGACGCTGGATTCGTACTACGAGGCGAACATGGACCTCGTGAACCCGCACCCGATCTTCAATCTCTACAACACGGACTGGCCGGTGTACAACGCCCACCGGACCCTTCCTCCAGCAAAGATCGTCGCGCACGGGGAATTCGGTGCAGGGAAAGTGTCGAATTCCATGATCTCGCCGGGATCGATCATCACGGGCGCAGCGGTCGAGCACTCCATCATCTCGCCGAACGTTCGTATCGAGCCGGGAGCGGTCGTCGAGAACTCGATCCTCTTCGATAACGTCATTATCGGTCCTGGTGCAGTCGTCAAGAACGCCATCCTCGACAAGAATCTTGTCGTCCCGCGTAATCGGCAGGTCGGCGTCGACGCTGATCGCGACCGCGAAGAGTTCACGATTTCCGACGCAGGAATCGTCGCGATCGGAAAGGGCACGAAACTCACTTACGAGTGAGACGAAGCCGAAGAACGTAAATCGTAAATCGTAAATCGTAAATCGTCGCCCTCTCACATTCTGAGTACGGCGTGCGGAATACGGCGTGCGGAATACGGTGTGCGATCTTCGATTCTGAGTCGATTTACGATTTACGATTTACGATTTCTATATACATCTCGATCTGTCGGCGTGCTGGCTCTCTCCATGACCAGTCAGCCTTCATACCCCGCTGTTGGATGGCGCCCCGGCGCCCGAGGTCACTCCATGCGCGTACAGCGCGGTGGAGGGCATCGACAAAACCTGCCGAGTCGACGGACTGTGACACGAAACCGTTTCCGATTTCAGGGTCTAGGTCCGCATCGATCACCGTGTCAACGAGTCCTCCGACCGCCGTGACAACCGGGATCGTGCCGTACTCCATGGCCTGCATCTGAGCCAGCCCACAGGGTTCGAATCTCGATGGCATTGCAAGAAGATCCGCTCCTGCGAATATCTCATGCCCGAACGCAACGTCGTATCCATCGTGGAACGCCACAGTTTCAGGGAATTCCGTTGCCAGGTGCCTGGCATAGTCAGCAAGCCACTTTTCGCCTGAACCGAGGATGACCAGTCGGAACGGCATCAGGTCGGCATATCGAACGGTGTCAAGCAGGATATCGATCCCCTTCTGCTCAACAAGCCTCGTGACCACACCTACAACCGGCACCTCGCTATCCGCCCACCCGACTGCGTCGAGCAGTTTCTCGCGGCACACCGACTTGCCAGCCATAGCGTCGGGGGCATAGTCCGCCTCGATGAAAGCGTCGGTGGATGGATTCCACACCCCTGTGTCGATCCCGTTACGGATTCCGACAAGACGATCACCAAGGGCGATCATCTCTTCATGAAGCCCTGATCCGCCCTCTGGAGTTCTGATCTCGTCTGCGTAGTTCGGACTCACTGCGACGACCCGGTCGGCAAGGGTGATCGCACCAGCGACCGGGTTCGTGCCCCCGTGACGTTCGAACGCCTCGCTGTGGTGAGGTATCCGGTCGAGCCAACCTCCCGACGTCCACCCCTGATATCCAAGTGTGTGGATGGTGAACACCGTCGGAACACCACCAGGTAGGAATCCAAAGGTGAGCGCAGTGTGCCAGTCGTTGCAGTGGACGACGTCGGGCTGACGCAGGTCGGCGAGTGCCCCAACCGCCGCAGAGAACGCAAAGAACCGATCAGGGTTGTCCGACCAACCGTCACCGTTGGCATCCACATACGGATTGGGGCGTTGAACACCAGGAACACTGATGAACGTGACAGGTCCCGCTTTCTCAGACATGCCGCTGCGCGCGACAGCGGGTCCTGCCCAGTCCGGAACGTCGAGGGACACGCTTGTCTCGTCGGCAAGCGGTGTGTCGAAGTAATCGGGGATGACCACCTCGACATCGACACCGTCGGATCTGAGTTGGTGAACAAGTCCAGATGTGGCCTCTGCAAGGCCACCGACGCGAACAAGTGGTGCGAACTCTGCGGACGCGAACAACACATTCACCGTGTCACACCATTTCGTTTCTTCAAGACCATTACCGACCATCCTGCCACGTCACCGGACTCTGGAGCTTCAACAGGCAGCTCCGGTGTGAGTCCCATGGCTGAGTACAGCACAATCTGCCACTCGAGGCCACGGAGGTCGTCAGGCATCGTGAAGTGGACCGCATCTGAATGTGCGTTGAACAACACAAGAAAGCTGTCGTCCACAACGCGCTCGCCGCGCTCGTCCGGAGTTTCGATCGCATTGCCATTGAGGTAGACCGCAAGTGATTTCGCATACCCTCGTCGCCAGGTCTCCCCGGACATCCGTACTCCATCGGTGTTGTACCAGACGATGTCGTGGTGTTCCGACCCCTTGACGCTTCGGCCTTCGAACCATCGTCTGCGGCGGAACACCGGATGACGATGTCGAAGAGCTATCAGGCTTTGCGTGTAGGCCAGAAGATCCTCGTCGAGATCGTTCCAGTCGTACCAGGATGTCTCGTTGTCCTGGCAGTAGGCGTTGTTGTTGCCTCCCTGGGTTCGACCGAATTCGTCGCCTCCGCAGATCATCGGGACACCCTGGGACAGCATCAACGTGGTCAACATCGCGCGGACCCGACGTTGACGAATCGTGTTCACCCTGGTGTTGTCGGTGCTGCCCTCCACGCCCGTGTTCCATGACCGATTGTGGCTCTCACCATCGCGGTTGCCTTCTCCGTTGGCCTCGTTGTGCTTCACGTTGTACGAGACAAGATCCCGAAGCGTGAACCCATCGTGGGCGGTCACGAAGTTGATCGATGCGTGTGGAAGCCTGCCCGCAAATCCGTACAAATCCGAGCTTCCAGTGAACCGGGACGCGAACTCAGCGAGTGCCCAATCCTTGCCGCGCCAATAATCCCTGACACCATCGCGGTACTCGGCATTCCATTCGCTCCACAACGGGGGAAAGCCACCGACCTGGTACCCACCCTCGCCGACATCCCACGGTTCTGCGATCAATTTGACTCGATTGATGACCGGGTCCTGGTGGATCAGGTCGAAGAACGCTGCGAGCTTGTCAACATCGTGCAGGTCGCGCGCAAGCGCGGACGCGAGGTCAAAGCGAAACCCGTCAACGTGCATCTCGGTCACCCAGTACCTGAGACTGTCCATGATGAGTTTCAGTACCTCGGCGTGGCGAACGTTCAAGGAATTCCCTGTGCCCGTGTAGTCGACGTACCTGCTCGGGTCTGCTGCGTCGAGCCTGTAGTACGAAGCGTTGTCGATGCCACGCATCGACAACGTTGGCCCGTCTGGCCCTCCTTCGCATGTGTGGTTGTAGACGACGTCGAGGATCACTTCGATACCGGCCGCGTGGAGTGCTTTGACCATCGACTTGAACTCTGTCACCTGTTGCCCACGGTCGCCCGACGAGGAGTACGGGCCATGCGGAGCGAAGAACCCGATTGAGGCGTACCCCCAGTAGTTCGTGAGCCGGCGCTCGACGACCGTGTGCTCAGAGATGAAGTGGTGCACGGGCATCAATTCGACGGCCGTCACGCCAAGGGAGACGAGGTGATCGATCACCGGCTTCGATGCCATGCCTGCGAAGGTGCCCCTCAGGTGCTCTGGGACGTCAGGGTGTGTCTTGGAGATGCCCTTCACATGGGTTTCGTAGATCACGGATTCGAAAAGCGGCCGATGCGGCCTGGAGTCATCGCCCCAGTCGAACTGGTCATCGACGACGATGGACCGCGGCATGAACCGGGCACTGTCACGGTCGTTCATCCGGTCCGGATACTGTCGCTGGTAGCCGAACACCGCGTCTGACCACAGAACCTCACCCTCTATAGCTCTCGCGTACGGGTCGATAAGAAGTTTGTCCGGGTTGAACAGGTTCCCCGACGCCGGATCCCATTCGCCGTGAATACGGTATCCGTATCGTTGGCCAGGTCGAATGTCTGGTACGTAGCCGTGGTGGACGAAAGCTGTGGTCTCACTCAGACGAAGGCGCGTCTCGAATCCTTTGTCATCGAAGAGGCACAGCTCGACACGTTCAGCGTTCTCAGTAAATATCGCAAAGTTGGTTCCGGAGCCATCGAACGTAGCCCCGAGCGGATACGGCTGCCCCGGCCAGACGGGTTCCGTCAAGAGTTCTCAAGAGGTCGGTAGATCCGCCGGTCGTATTCGGCCACCATTCTCCGTGCAGTGACGAATGGCCCGAGCGTCCTCCAGTTGTGCCTCACCTTGGCGAGCCATGCTTCGCTCGGGCCGTTGCCGTCGGCGTAGTACATCGGCACGATGATCTCGGAAAGGGTTCGGTGGAGTTGAGCAGCTTCCTCCAGGTCACGCTGATCTCCGTTCTCAGCGTCTGAGGACTCGATCTTCCAGCCATTCTCGCCATCGAAGGACTCATCCCACCATCCGTCAAGTACCGAGAAGTTCAAGCCGCCATTGAGTGCTGCCTTCTCACCGCTCGTGCCACAGGCTTCGTTCGGACGGATCGGGTTGTTGAGCCATACATCACACCCCGCGTACATCACCTCAGCAACGGCCATCTCGTAGTCAGGGATAAAGACGAATCGCCCACGAGCCGCTTCGGAGTTCGCAAAGGTGATCACTCTGTGGAGGATCTCCTTGCCTGGCTCATCAGCGGGGTGGGACTTCCCCGCAAAGACGAACTGCACGGGTCGGTCAGCATCGGAGAGCAGGCGCGAAACCGCTTCGACGTCCCGCAGAAGAAGGTCGGCACGCTTGTAGGTCGCGAAACGTCGGGCAAAGCCGATGGTCAGGATGTCCGGGTCCAAGGAGTGCCGGGGGCCGACACGCTCGTTCACCAGGTCGATGAGTTTCTGCTTCCCTGCCCTGCGAATGTCGATGAGACGCTGATCAGGGATCGATTCCACTCTCCCCCATGCGGCATCATCCCCATCTGCCCAATCAAGCCCAAGGGTGTTGTCGAACTCCTCCTGCAGATCGTTCGACATCCAAGTTCTTGCGTGGACCCCGTTGGTGATACCGATGATCTCAGAGCCACCCGGGATCTGTGAGAACATCTCACGGCTCACAGCACCGTGCAGTTGCGATACACCATTGGAGGTTCTCGCGAGCCGCAGACAGAACGCCGCCATGTTGAACGAGTCAGGTTCGCCTGGCATGTGGGCAAGATCAAGGAGCTCATCGATCGATACGCCATAACGATCAGACCATACACCGAGATATCGCTGCATGAGATCATGGCTGAATCGGTCGATCCCTGCCGGAACCGGAGTATGTGTGGTGAACACGATGCGGTCCCTCACGGCCCGTGTCGCCTCGTCGAGTGTCAGACCTTTGTCGACCTCCTGGGAGAGGAGTTCGAGGGCGAGGAACCCGGCGTGCCCCTCGTTGAGGTGATACACCGATGGTTCGTAACCGAGTTGGTGGAGCGCACGGACACCGCCGACCCCCATAAGGAGTTCCTGGCGGATCCGGTGTTCTCTGTCTCCACCGTAAAGGCGATCAGAGACCCGCTTGCCTGCTTCGTCGTTGAGTTCGAGATCGGTATCGAGGAGGTAGAGTTTGGTCCGGCCGACATCGGCTCTCCAGACCCTTGCCTTGACGATCCGGTCATCCATGACCAGGTCAACGATGACTGGCATCTGTTCGAGGCCAAGCGACCTTGGATCGGTCCGTTCGTAGATCTCATGTTGTCGGTTGTCTGTGATCGCCTGGTGGAAGAAGCCATCGCGGTAGAAGAGGCCGACGGCCACCAATGGGAGATGGAGGTCGCTCGAAGCCTTGAGGTGATCACCAGCGAGAACGCCCAACCCACCTGAGTACTGTGGCAACGTTTCAGACACGCCGAACTCCGGGGAGAAGTAGGCGATCGTGGCCGACGGCGACGGATCGGGCCTCGGGATGCGCTCAACGGCGGCCTCGGCAGCAGCGATGAATTCGTCGTCGGCGAGGTAGCCGTCGTAGTCGTGGTCGGTCAGGGCAAGTACGCGCTGCTTCGGGTGGAGATGGGTCGTCACTTCTGGCAGTTGAGCGAACAGTTCCTGGGTCTTGCGATCCCATGTCCACGAGTAGTTGGTTGCACTGGCGATCAGCGCAGATTCGAGTTGCGAGCGCGTGGTCATTTCGGTCACGAAGTCCTTTGATAAAGCAGTGCCGTGATGGTATCAGCTCACGGTCAACAGCCGACAGCCAATGGAGCGCGACGCGCAACCAAGGGGTTTCGCGACATGGTTCCCACACCTGGATCCCGCACCATGCGCACCCATGACCAGGGATGGACGGAACCATGTTGTTCGTGCCGATTGTGGCTATTCACAGTCATGTGCGCCCTGTAGGCTGTGCGCGTGCACGGCGGCAACATAGGGGCACCAGATTCATGACGGACTTGACATCTTCTCAGGCGAAAGCGATTGCCAAAGAGGCATACATCTTCACGTATCCATTGGTGATGATGTATCGCACGATGTACCTGCAGGCGATCGATGCGTCATCGTCGTCGTACAGCGGCGGATTCGGCAAGTGGCTGATCCTCGGTACAGCCACACCTCAGGACACCGACATCGTGTCGCCGAACAACGACACGCCGTACTCCTATGCCTGGGTTGATCTGAGAACGGAGCCGTGGGTCCTCACGATTCCTCATGTCCACGCGAACCGCTTCTACACCAGCCAATGGGACGATATGTGGGGATTCGTCCTCGACAACGCGGGCTCCGTCGAAGACGGAAACAAGGGCACATCTGTGCTCCTGGCCTCGCCAACATGGAAGGGAGACCTCCCGGATGGAATCAAGCGGGTCGTCCGAGGCGACTCCGATTTCCTCGGCTCCCTGACGCGGGTGCAGCTCTTCGATTCGAACGATCTCTCGAAGGTCCAGGCGATCCAGCGTGAGTACAAGCTCAAGCCGCTCAGCACATATCTCGGCACACCGGAACCTGAGGCAGCTCCCGAGATCGAGTGGCCCGAATGGAAGGACGGCCTCGAGGAGACGGACGAGTTCTGGTCCATGGCCAGCTTCGTGATGGGGCTCACGACACCGAATCCACAGGACAAACCTGTTCTCGACAAGATCGCTGAGATCGGCATCGCAGCTGGCCAACCATGGAGCGGAGCACCGTTCAGCACCGACGACACAGACGCTATCAACGCCGGTATGTCAGAAGCGATCGCAGAACTCAAATCCGCGTCACAGGGCAAGATCGATCCATCGAAGTTCTTCCGCAACCGCAAGGACACGGACAAGGACTACTTCAACCGAGCCCTCGGTGTCATGGTGGGGATCTTCGGAAATGTCAAGGCACAGTCGATGTACTTCGCTACCGCTAGAGACGATCATGGGGACCTTCTCGATGGGAGCAAGCACAGCTATTCGGTGACGTTCGCCAAAGGACAGCTACCCCCGGTGGAGTACTTCTGGTCATGGACCATGTACAAACTTCCACAGCGTTGGCTCGTTGAGAACCCGATCAACCGATACAACCTCAGCAGCGCCACACCAGGGGTGAAGACGGCCGATGATGGGTCACTGACGGTCTATATGCAGACCGATTCACCCGGCGAGGACAAGAAGTCGAATTGGCTCCCCACGCCCGATGGGCCGTTCTGGCCGATCTTCAGAACCTACGGCAACGGGAAAGCGCTCCTGGACGGAACGTGGACACTTCCGACAATCACGCGAAGCCCCTGATCAGACACCCACAGGTGATGCTGTTGTGGCCGTTTTGATTCTGCGAGCCGGAAGAATGTCCTGGTCGGATCCGTACCGGTCCCGTGCGGGTACACATGTAATAGAGTGGCCGACATGACGAACCGTACAGATCTTCCGTGGCCGACGGTTGGTGAATCCGTTGCGAATCCCGACGTGATGGATCGTGCATGGTCTCCTGAGGCGTTCCATGTGCTTGCCAAGCCAACGGGGGCGATCTGTAACCTCGGATGTTCGTACTGCTTCTTCCTCGACAAGGAGGAGTTGTACGAAGGCAGCCGGTTCCACATGTCCGACAACGAACTTGACCGCTACATCAAGCAGCTGATCGATGCACACTCGTCGCCCACGGTGACGGTTGCGTGGCAGGGCGGTGAGCCGACGCTGATGGGCCTCGACTTCTACCGTCGAGCAATCGAGGTCCAGAACAAGTACGCCGAGCCAGGGATGCGGTTCGAGAACACGCTCCAGACGAACGGGACGCTGCTCACCGATGAGTGGTGCGAGTTCTTGAAGGAGAACGACTATCTCATCGGGATCAGCATCGATGGGCCCCAACCGCTTCACGATGTCAACCGTGTCACCAAGCGCGGGGATGGCACGTTCGACAAGGTGATGCGGGGTCTTCGCCTGCTCCAGAAGCACGAGGTCGAGTACAACGTGTTGACGACGGTCAACTCTGTCAACGGTGCCTTTCCGCTCGAGGTGTACCGCTTCCTGCGCGACGATGTGGGCACCGATTGGATGCAGTTCATCCCTGTGGTCGAACGTGTCGATGAGGAGGGGCATCCCGCCTTCCTCAACGGAACAAGCGTTTCAGAACGTTCAGTTGCACCCGAGCAGTTCGGCCAGTTCCTGAGCACGATATTCGACGAATGGGTCCGTAATGACGTTGGGCAGGTCTATGTCCAGACCTTTGAAGCAACGGTGCGTAATTGGATGGGACTCCCTTCATCGGGAATGTGTGTGTTCAACGAGACGTGCGGCCTCGGTGTTGCACTCGAACACAACGGCGACCTGTACTCCTGCGACCACTTCGTGGAACCCGAGTACCTGATCGGGAACATCGCAGACACCCCGATGGGGGAGCTGGTCGGTTCCCAGCGCCAGTACGACTTCGGGATGGACAAGCGAGACGATCTGCCACAGTACTGCCTCGACTGTGACGTCCGGTTCGCCTGCCACGGAGAGTGCCCGAAGAACCGTTTCATCGAGACTCCTGACGGTGAACCTGGCCTGAACTATCTATGTGCAGGGTTCAAGGACTTCTTCCACCATGTCTCAGAGCCGATGGATGTCATGGTCAAGACCATCAAGGCTGGACAGTCTGGCGTCCCGGTCATGGAGTACATGGCCGAACAAGACCGCGAATTCGCGACAGCAATGGCAGAGGCCGGCCGCAACGGCCCGTGCCCATGCGGAAGCGGACTCAAAACAAAACGCTGCCACGGAGCCAGCCAATCGGAGCCAGATTCGGCACCAGACATGCCAACGGCTCCTGGTCCGCCAAGACCAAGGGTCAGGGACAAAAGAAAGCCCTGAAGTGTCTGCGCAGGTTCGGTCTCGAAAAGCCCCCTCTGTCTCGTACCTCGACATCTCCCCCAGAGGAACTGGGAGAGAATTCCTTCTGACTCCTGCCCCATTTGCTGGGCGACAAATTCCTTCTGACTCCTCCCTCGGCTCTTTGGACGGG
>JAMBLL010000042.1 GCA_023336765.1 Actinomycetes bacterium
CCCGTCCAAAGAGCCGAGGGAGGAACCAGAAACCAATCTCTCCCCGGCCTTCGCAGAGGAGATGGGCTGAGTATCGAGGACCAGAGGGACTCCTGAGAACGGCGATCGATAGACAGGCACCACCTATTCGCTGATCCTCTTGGTACTCGGTACTCGGTGCATGGACAGGATGCCATCACTGCTCTGCGAGCGATCACGGAGGGGTAGCCTTCGCCGCCATGAGACCCGTCACCTCGATCGTTGTTGCTGTGTTGCTCGCCTTCATTGTCGTGGCGTTCGTCGCAAAGCTGCTCACTGGTGGTCTCACGCCCTGAGCGGGTCACATCTCAGGCGTCTGTGATCTCGATGCGGTTGCCGCCTCCCGGCCTGCCGATGACAACACCGTCACCGACAGAAATCTCGAGAGTCTCGTCGGCCCGGCCCGAGCGCACCGCAAGGGCGATCTGGCCATGGGAGTCGACATGCACGATGGGTTCTCCCTCCTCGACATCCCCGTAAGTCTTTCCCCACACGATGCGGTAGTCCATCATCTCACGGGCAACGGATACGTCGTCGCCAACGACGAGGCCAAGGCCACCGAGGTCTTCAGGACTCACGTTGAGTTGAACGTTGCCGAACGAGTCGACCCATAGTGCCGTTGCCTTGATCGATGCAGCACCTGCACGCTCAGACAATGGGATGAGGAGTGGGGTGAGGGCTTCGGGATGCACCAACGGTCCGAGATCCTCGAGAAGGGCTTCGCCCGAGGCAAGCACCGCTGCGGCGGGAGCGAACACGTCCCGCCCATGGAATGTTGCTCCTGGAGACGGAAGCCTGAACTCCTCGGCTTCGATGGATACCGCCAGATCAGCGCCACCGACCATGGCAACGGCAGGTGCAAGCAGTCCATTGTCTGGGCCAACGAAGTAGCCCACCCGGGTTCGGACGGCAACAGCCTTCCGGCTCGTTCCCACGCCAGGATCGACCACGGCCAGGATCACTCCGTCTGGCATGAACTGAATCGCCCGGGTGAGCGCCATAGCCCCACCATGGACGTCACCCCGGCCAATGCCATGGGTAAGGTCGATGATCCGCACCGTTGGCGCTATGCGAGCGATGACGCCGTGGACCACGCCCACGAACTCATCGGCGTACCCGAAGTCGCTGAGAAATGAGATGGGAGAAGCCATGGCGTTGAGGGTACTTGGTACTTGGTACTTGGTACTTCGTACTAGGGCGATTCCGGCAGGGTCTGTCTCCTACCAAGGACCATGTACCAGTTACCAGGCACTGCTGTTGGCTGATGGTTGATGTTCCGTCTACTGTGCGCACTATGACTGACGAAACACAAGCATCCACTTCCGTATTCGACACCATAGAACCAGCCGCCGGCGTCAAGAAGCCGAAGCTCAAGAAGAAGTTCTACGAGGACGAACTCGAGCGTCTCCAGACGGAGCTGGTGAAGCTCCAGAGCTTCGTCAAGGCTGAAGGTTTGCGGGTCGTCGTCATCTTCGAGGGCCGCGACGCCGCAGGTAAGGGCGGTGTGATCAAGCGGATCACCGAGCGCCTCAACCCGAGGATCTGCCGGGTGGAGGCGTTGGGTACGGCAACCGAACGCGAGAAGACACAATGGTGGTTCCAGAGGTATGTATCGAGACTTCCCGCTGCGGGTGAGATCGTCCTGTTCGACCGCTCGTGGTACAACCGTGCCCTTGTTGAACCGGTCATGGGGTTCTGCACCGAAGAGGAGTACAAGGAGTTCCTGAGGTCGGTTCCCGAGTTCGAGCGCATGCTCGTACGGTCCGGGATCGTTTTGATCAAGTACTGGTTCTCAGTGAGCGACGACGAACAGGAACGTCGGTTCCAGGCCCGCTTGGAGGACACGACGAAACGATGGAAACTTTCACCGATGGACCTGGAATCCCGTGCTCGCTGGGTCGAGTTCTCAAAGGCCAAGGACATCATGTTCGACCACACGGACATCAAGCAGGCCCCCTGGTTCGTCGTCAGCGCCGAGGACAAGAAGCGGGCTCGGCTCAACACCATCAGCCATCTCCTATCAGTGATCCCGTACGAGGACCGCACGCTCGGGTCGATCGAACTGCCACCTCGCCAGGAGGACGGCAGCTATATCAGGCCGCCCATCAGCGAACAGACCTTCGTCCCAGAGAATTATTAGAGGAAGAAGCTGTCGTTACAGATTCCCTCGTTTGGCTTGTTCGCGTTCGATCGATTCGAATAAGGCTTTGAAGTTCCCAAGGCCAAACCCGGTCGCACCGCGGCGTTCGATGAACTCGAAGAAGACCGTGGGGCGGTCCTGGAGCATCTTGGTGAACGTCTGGAGCAGATAGCCGTCATCGTCCTGATCGACGAGAATCGAGAGTGCTTCGATCCTGTCCCAGTCAATGTCCACATCCGGCATCCGTTGCTCCGCTTCGGGGTAGTACTCGTGAGGTACATAGATCGTTTCGATTCCCCTGCCGTGGATGTCGGCGATCGTTGTTTGGAGATCATCGGTCGACAGCGCAAGATGCTGCACCCCTGGCGCCTTGTAGAAGTCGAGATACTCTTCGATCTGGCTCTTCTTCTTGCCGTGGGCGGGTTCGTTGATCGGGAGCTTGATCACTCCCCCTCCACCTTGCATGACCTTCGACATCAACGCGGTGTACTCGGTGGAGATGGCATCATCATCGAAGTGCTTCAGCATCGTGAACGCAAAGACCCTCTCATAGAACTCGACCCATTCGTTCATCTTGCCGAGTTCGACGTTCGCCACGACGTGATCGATCGCGTGGAGGCCTGTGCTGCGTGCGACCGTGTCCGTGAGCGGCTCGAAACGTGGGTCTGGCCCTTCACACTCGATCAGAGAATGGACGGTGTCCCCATATGCCTTGATCGTGGCGATCACCATTCGACCGCGCTCGTTCTCGATCACCTCTGGCGGGCGGTGAGGCGTTGCACCGTTTTCAAGCGCCATGGCATACGCAGCGCGTGCATCGGGAACGGCAAGCCCAATGTCTCGCAGTCCCGGCCCGTGGAGCTTGACGTGTTCGGAGATCTCGTGGTCTCCGTCCTGGGCACCGGTCACTATGAACTGGATCTGGTCGGATCGCAACAGATAGGAGGAGCGGTCGGAGACACCTGTCTCTGGCCCTCGGTATCCGATGATCTCAAGCCCGAGGAGTGCCCGCAACGCCTGTGCAGTCATGAAGGCGTTGCCGACCCACCACTCCGCCGGGCCAAAGCCCTTCATCGGGAATGGATCCTTCGACGCGAACTCTCTGGCTCGTAGCGTGAGATCCGTATCTGTCATGTCCTCATTCCTTCACTTGGGCTTTGGCGTCCAGAACCGCAATATATTGCG
>JAMBLL010000043.1 GCA_023336765.1 Actinomycetes bacterium
CTTCGCGGGGGAGATGTCGAGGAACGAGACAGAGGGGGAAGCCGAGTCGTACCACTCAGCCTGAAACTTCGAACACCACAACCTCTACGTACATCGACCTACGTCCACTCTCTCACACCTGGCACCCCGCCAGCATCACCCCGACCACGCTCATTTCCGAAGAGCCGGATACAGGTGCGAGTACCTGTTCGTTATCACCGCAATCGAGGAGTGACCCAAGTGGCTCCCCTACGGCCTTCATGGGAACCCCGGCGTTGGCAGGCAAAGAGGCGACTGTGTGCCTCAGGTCGTGGATTCTGAGAATTTCAGAAAGCCCAGCACGTTGTACGGCGGGCGCCCAACAAATGTCGTCAATCGTCATCGAAACCGTCCGCAGCTGGGCTCCTGGAGACTGACCGGACCACACCGCACGTCGGCGGATCGTCAGTTGAGGCGGATCGAGCACGTCGATGTTGAGCGAGATGAACAGGCGGTCGGCTTCCTCAGACGCAACGCAGATCCTGGTACTGCTGCGATCCAGCACTGGATGAACAGCGATTCCTACTCAGCGAATGCAGCGGCGAGTTCCACAAGCGTGCGGACGCCGAAGCCGGTAGCCCCTTTGGAGAGATAACCGCGCCGAGAGGAGGTATGAGCTGGTTCTGCCATGTCAATGTGCGCCCACGGCGTCCCATCGACGAACTCGGATAGGAACACTGCAGCTGCGATCGGGCTTCCTTGACGCCTCCCTACGTTCTTCATGTCGGCGATGTTCGATCTGATCGCACGACGGAACGACATGTCAAGAGGGAGGCGCCATAGGCTCTCCCCGGCCTTCTCCGCCGCCGCCAGCAAAGACATCGCCACTTCGTCGCTGTTGGCGAAGAGTCCCGCTGTCTTCGGTCCGAGGGCGACAGAGACCGCACCGGTGAGCGTCGCGATGTCAACGATCAGATCTGGGTTGCCTTCCGCAGCGAGCGAGAGTGCATCCGCGAGCACGAGACGACCCTCGGCGTCGGTATTCAGGACCTCAACCGTCTTCCCATTCCTTGCTCGGAATACGTCTCCCGGGCGCAAGGCGTTCCCTCCAGGCATGTTCTCGGTGAGAGGGGCGATGCCGGTCACGTTCACGGGAAGTTCAAGTTCGGCCACCGCTTTCAGCGCTGCAAACACTGCCGCAGCGCCTGCCATGTCCACCTTCATCTTCTCCATGCCGGAAGCAGACTTGATCGAGAGGCCACCGCTGTCGAACACGATGCCCTTGCCAACGAGTACGAGCGTCTTGGTCGCATCGGCAGGCTCGTACTTCATCACGACCATTCGGGGAGGATTCGTCGAACCGGCGGCGACGGCGGCAAGCCCACCAAAGCCAGCTTCGAAGATCTCGGCTCGGTCATAGACCTGAACATTCAACCCTGCGGATTGACCCATGGCGACTGCGATGTCGGCGAGCTTCGCCGGTGGCTTTGCGATCGCAGGCTCGTTGACGAGGTCGCGCGCCATCGCGACGGCCTCTGCCACAATCCGACCTCTGTTCACGGCTGTTGCGATATCCTTGGCGTAGGCGAGGGTGAGTTCCCGGGTGCGAGAAGGCTTCGGCCTGGAGAGGTACTTCTCGAATCGGTACTGACCCAATAGGAATCCAAACGCAACGCACTCGGCCGACGAACCTTCGGGGACGTCCACAAGGTGGAGTGTGGTGAAGACCGTTTCGTCTCGTGCGACAGCGCGTGCCGCGGTTGCCGCTGCCTGGCGCAACCCTTCTGCTCGACATTCATCTCCGACTCCGATGAACACGATTCGTTTGAACGGAAATCCCTCTTTCGCAGTCACTGTGGCAACCTGTGCGTGTTTTCCCTTGAATCTTTGATCTCGGAGATGGCGGATCAACTCCGGCCCGTGTTCATCGACGACCCAGTCAGCGCCCGGGCCCCACGTCAAGCCGGTCGCGACGGGTACGACGATCGAGTCGCCCTGTCCCTCGGCATCTGCCTGTGCTACCACTATGTTCATCGACTCTTCTCTCTGCGCGATGCGCCGTCTCGACCAATCTAGTGGAGGAACTCGCTCGCCCAATCCGGCCAGAGCGGCCCCTCTCCATCGGGAAGCGCCGCGGCCAGATCCCGTAGCGCGTCAGACGCCGAGGCGGTCCGGTCAGAGGGCTCTGGCTCAAGGAGGCGATGGATCGCACTTGCCAGTGGAGGTTCAACACCCGGAGCGAGGTCGCTGACCGGATCTGGGCGCGATGTGAGCTGCGGATACACCCTGTTCCCGTCGTCATCTTTGGTACTGGGGAACGGAGCCGTTCCTGTGGCCGCCTTGTACAGAACGATTCCGAGTGCGAACAGGTCCATCGACGGTGCCACCGGTTCGCACCGAA
>JAMBLL010000044.1 GCA_023336765.1 Actinomycetes bacterium
GGCTGATGGCTGTTAGCTGTATTCTCACGCCATGGCTCGTATCCCCATTTCCGATGACCGTATCGAGCAGCTCAGGTCGACGTACGATCGGTGTTTTGGCTGCGGTGCACAGAACCCGATCGGACTCCATCTCGACGACTTCACGGACACGCCCGATGGAGTCCAGGCACTCTTCACGCCCGGGAGTGACTTCAACGGGTTCCATGGTGTTGTCCATGGGGGTGTCATCGCGACCGCTCTCGATGAGATCTCAGCATGGTCGGCGATCGTATCCGCAAGTGTCTTCGTCTTCACAGCCAAGCTCGATATCCGCTATCGCTCAGAATCCAAGATCGGAGACACATTTCTCCTGACAGGCACGGTGACACAGCACAGCGGCAGGAGGCTTCTCATCGATGCTGTGATGGAATCCGGTGACAAGGTCACCGCTCAGTCCTCGGGACTCTTCGTCGTGGCTGACACCGTGGACAACCTTCTGGAAGCATCTGGGGAACCTACGGCCAAATGATGACGATCGCCAGGCCGATGGCGATGTAGAGCATGCCTCCCAGGACCTGCCAGAACGCCCGTGGGTTCGCGGCGGGGCGAAGACCCTTTGCGAGCCTTTCGCTCGAGTCCCCCCTCTTGCGGTTACCGCTCGAACTCTCGACCCCGGTCTCAGAGTCATCAAGGCGTCGACCGCCGAACATCGACCCGACCGCACCGACTCCCAGGTTCACATAGCCGCCACCCGTAGCTCCGCCCGCAAGGAGGAAGACGACGCCGTAGAGGATCGTCGTGTAGCCGATCGTCGATGAGAGGCCAATGTCGGAGATCAGCCAGATGACGATCCCGATAGCGAACGTGGCGGCTAGACCGATGCCGAACGTAGCCAGATAGTCGGGCATCCGATCGCGCAACGACAGTTGAACGTCAGCGGCTTCAGCGTCAAAGTGCTCCATGGGTCGGCAGGGTAGACATCTAAGTTGAGTTTTGAGCCTGTTGCCGCTGATCACCCGGTGCGGAGGTCGCTGTGTGCCTCGCGAGCCTTCTCCAAAGCGTCACCAAGCAGGCTGACCGTCTCTCTCTCGTCCAGTGTCTCGACGATCATTGTCCGGTCACCCTGATGCTTCCGGACCAGATCGCGGTACTGCTCGAGAGCCCTCCTGATGTAGACGCTGATCTCGTTCGACCTCCATACCTGGGTGGATGGGTGGATGGGTGTCGTCACCACCTCTTGCCAGTGAGGACCATGCACCAGCCAGTCAGTTCAGGCTCGATAGCAGTGCAACTGGCAACTCCTGGCTGGCCGTCGGTCAGTCCTCGACCGGCATGTTGACTGCTGCCCATGTCGCGAAGTCAGTCAACGGGTCGATCGAGATCGCCTTTGCACGTGCGACGTTCTTGTCGGAATTCGGACCGAAGTACGTGTACGCCTCGAAGTAGGCGAACATGTCACGCAACCAGTACGGGTCCTCATCAGTCTGTTCGTACGCGATATTGTGGCCCTGTTCCCTGAGAGTCGCGATCACGTCATCCCAGCTCAAGAGATCGCCCCCGACGGACAGATACTGGCCTCCTCCAACGGTCTCTGGGTTCTCGAACGCACCAACAACGACACTGCCGAGTTGATCAATATCGCCCATGTGGATCCCGCGTACGTCTGCCACCGCCGGCTGCCTCCAGGTTGGTGTCCCATCGGGGCCCGGTTGGGCTACATATTGAGGTGAAATGAGGTTCTGGTAGTAGAAAGGTGGCTGGACGAACGTGTGATACTTGAAACCGGTCTCGGAAACGGCGGCATCGACTGTCGCCTTGTTGGTGAAGTGGGGAACGTTGAATCGTCCGTCCGAGATCTCCTCCACATTTGGGAGCGTGGACCAGATGTAGTGCTCGACTCCGGCCGCCCGAGCTGCCTCTACGCCCGCCGTTCCTTGTGCCACCTCGTCGACATCGGGTCCAGCGAAACTGTTCGTGTTCGCGAACACCCCGTAGGCACCCGCCAGAGCGGGAATGAGCGTTTCGGGCTTCGTGAAATCTGCGGCAACAACTTCGTCTGCGGGGCCTTCGTACGTGGCAGGGTTCCGTGTCAGCGCTCTTACGACAAAACCGCCACGCTGCTTCAGCGCCGCGACGACGCCACCCCCCTGTGTCCCTGTTGCTCCGAACACTGCGATTGTTCTGGATGGTGTCATTGCTCTCGTCCTTCCGTGCGTCTTCGACGCCACTGCGCTTTAGTTGCCTATGCAAGTATTATAGTTGCTTGCGAAACTATTGTCAATCGAACTATCATGTGCGCAGGAGGTGGCAATGGCACAGGCCAGTAACCTGCATTCAATCGAGGAGGTCAAACGACTCTTCCGTCCAAGCGGTGCCCTGCTCGCGGCCGTGTCGAACCTCGGAAGTGCGATCGAGTGCCTCGCTGTTGCGAAGACCCAACACAGCTCAGCGATCCTCGATCTTCTCGTTCGACTACGTTTCGCGCCAGATGGGCAGCTACGAGGCATCGATCTTGTGAGTCAACTCCACATGTCGCCGGGATACGTATCGCGCCTGATCGATCAAGCCGAAACTGATGGTCTGATCTCACGCCAGACTGATCCACGCGATCGGCGCGCGCAGCTCATCAAGCTGACCCCAGAAGGAGAACAGGCGTTCAACGAGTTCGTACCGCCCGTACTCGAAGTTCTCGATGAAACGATCTACTCGGAGTTATCAGCCGATGAGGTCGAAGCGTTCGTCGATTTCCTGGAGCGGATCGCCGCACGTTCGCAAGAATTCCTGGACCAGCCGAACCCAGACGGGTAGCCACCAGACACCATCCCCCGGCATCCCCCATGCTGAGGCAAGGTGCAACCGAATCAGCATCCTTCCAGACCGACCATTTCCGGAGGGTGCCGCCATGAGGGGCTTGCATCTGCTTGTGCCTCATGTAGGGTGAGTCAACTGTTCCTAAAGGGGGAAACATGGGAGTTAGGCTCAACAGATCGATTCGTATCGCTCAAGGTAAGAGAGATGAAGCCTCAAAGTTCGCCAGTGACATATGCAGCTACCTGGAGGGTTTGACCGGCGTCAAAGTCGTCTGGGGTGTCGAAATTGGCGGCACAGTCGGCAAGATCCACTGGTACGCCGACTACGAGGACCTCGCCGCACTCGAGGCTGCATTCAGTCAATCTGACTCCGATGAAGGCTATGGCGAGTTACTCGCTTCCGGAGACGGCCTCTTCGACGGACATGCTGAGGACACCTGGGTCTACACGATGTAGCCGGACCCTGAAGAGATCAACGGCACCACCAGTTCTGACAGTCCCGCTCGTATCTGCAGATATGAGCGGGACTGTCGGGTTCAACAGAGCTTTGCTCCTCGGTGCCGTGACACGTCAGTCGCGTTCCCAAGGTAGGTAACCGTGCTCCAAGGGTATCGAACATTCCTCATCGTCTGGTTCGGTCAGACAATGTCCGCATTCGGAACTGCGCTGACCGCGTTCGGTGTGAGCGTTTGGATCTTTCTCGAAACCGGGTCGGTGACTCAGCTCGCTGTCGTGGCGCTCGCTGCGACCCTGCCAAGGTCGCTTCTTGCTCCCTTCGCCGGCGCATATGTGGACCGATGGGACCGCCGCATTGCAATGCTCGTGTCCGACGGCGGGGCTGGCGTGACCACTCTCATCCTGGTCGTCCTGTTCGTAACCGATTCGGTCTCGATCGTGAACCTGACCGTGGTCGTGGCACTGAGTTCGGCCTTTACCGCCTTCCAGTGGCCTGCCTATCAGGCAGCGACAACGATGCTCGTACCGGCGGCTCAGTATTCCCGTGCTCAGGGTCTCATCCAACTGAGCGATGCAGGCAGCAATCTGCTGCCTCCGGCGATAGCGGGTGTGCTCCTCGCCTGGGGAGGCATATCGGCCGTGCTGGCGATCGATTTCCTGACGTTCGGGATCGCCGCTGGAACACTGTTGGTGGTGCGGTTTCCTGCGGCAACAGTGTCCGATGTTGGGAAGAAGGCACGGGGTAGGACCGTCCTGGGCGACGCTGCGTTCGGCTTCAAGTACATCAGGCACCGCCCCGGGTGGATGGGGTTGCTCGGGATGCAGTTCGCGCTCAATGTCGCAACTGGGTTCATCGGTCTGCTGCTCACCGGATACATCCTGACCGTGGCGGACGAGCGGGTCCTCGGCGTGATCGTTTCGTTATGGGCCGCGGGGCTCGTCGCTGGGGCTGTCGTGATGACAGTTTGGAAAGGGGCAGGCCGTCGGCGAGTTTCACTCATCGTCGGTTTGGTAGCCACTATTGGACTGCTCTTCATGATCCTTGGTCTCGTTGGACCGCTCGCCGCGGCAACTGCTGTGCTGTTCCTGGTGGGTATCCCCTTAGCCATGCAGAACGCAACCTATCGAGCCTTGTGGCAAGCGAAGGTCGAACCCGACGTGCAAGGTCGAGTGTTCGCCGCGCGGATGATGATCGTGCTGTTTGCGTTGCCCGTCAGTTACATCTTGATCGGCCCGCTCATGGATCATGTATTCATCCCGCTGCTCACTGCGGACACCGGGATCGGCACACGTCTTCAACTGTGGTTCGGGACAGGGGAGGCAGCAGCGTTCCGCGCCTTCCTCGCATCTGCCGGCATTCTTGCCATGCTCGGCGCTGGAGCCGGTTGGCTCCTACCAGGCCTCAGGCACCTCGAACGGGACATCCCCGATTTCTTCGCCCAATCCAAGTAATCCGGCTCTTCAGAATTGAGCGGGGTCGGGTGATGCTGGCGGGGTACTACGTGTGAGGAAGTGGACGTAGGTTGATGTGCCCAGAGGTTGTGGTGTTCGAAGGTTCATGCTGAGTGGTACAACTCGGTTTCCCCCTCTGGCCCTCGTCCCTCGGCCCATCTCCCC
>JAMBLL010000045.1 GCA_023336765.1 Actinomycetes bacterium
CTCCAACAGATCGAAGACGCCCTGGGAATGACCGATGAGGATGGTCCGAAGCTACGGCTCGTCTGATCAGCAGTGACACCCGCGGCGGCATATGGCCGGGCGCGCTCACCCGATGCGGAGAGCGATCGAGCGCAAAGTGACGCATTGCAGGTTCTGCTGCCGATCTGGGCACGGTCAAGCCGCACCTCATCTGTTGCACAAATGGTCTTGTTTCACCGAACGCGAAATGATACTATTTGTGAAACACACCCCCTACTGTGGTAGCTGACAGTGAACACACAACCCCCAACGCAGGCCCGGATTCTTCGCGAGACAGCCGAGGCGATTATCGGATCGCTCCCTTCGCGGTGGTCGGGAAGAGCAGTCGGTGAGCCGACTACTGCTGGCGCTCGAGCCGATCTCCTCATCCGGATCGAGAGTCCGGCAGGGGAAGAACTGCGCCTCGTTCTGGAGGCAAGGCGAGCGCTTGAACCTCGTGAGGTGGAGGCGGCGGCAAGTGGGGCGCGGTCCGTTGCCGCCTTTACCGGCGGCACCCCCGTCATCACTTCGGGCTACCTCTCCCCGCGCACCAGGGACCTTCTCGCGGACGAGGACATAGGATTCGCCGACACAACCGGGAACATACGTATCGCTTCGGACTCTCCGGGACTGTTCATCCTGATGACCGGCGCACAGCGTGACCCATGGCCACGCACTGAGGGCCTGCAGTCCTTGCGTGGACGAGGCTCATCGCGCGCAGTACGAGCCATCGTCGACTTCGCACCTCCCTTCGGCATCAGAGAACTCGCTGAGCGGTCCGGCGCATCGCCAGCGTCGCTGTCGCGGGTGGTAGGTTTACTCGAACGCGAGGCGTTGGTCGTTCGGGACGGTCGCGGGCCGATCACCGACGTCGACTGGCAGGGCGTGATCCGGCGCTGGTCCGGGGATTACGATCAGCTCCGGTCGAACACCGTCTCTTGGTATCTTGCGCCACGCGGACTCGGCGACCTGCAGCAACGCATACCGGGTATCTCCCTCTCTGTAGCAACAACCGGAGCCTTCGCCGCCCAGAAGTTCGACCCTGTCGCCCCGGCGCGATCAGCTGCCCTCTATGTAGCCGACCCGGTCGGTGTTGCCGATGCACTCGACCTGCGCGAAACAGACGCCGGTGCCAACGTCATCCTGCTCGAACCGTACGACTCGGTTGTGTTCGATCGCACACTCCAGCGCGACGGCCTGACGACTGTGGCTGCGAGCCAGCTCGCCGTGGACCTGCTCACGGGTCCGGGTCGAGAACCGTCACAGGGGGAAGCCATACTGCAGTGGATGAAAGGAAATGAAAATGTATGGCGCGCCTGATCCGCTGTATGTCCGCGCTCGGGCAGCGTTGCTCGACGCAACCGAGGCGCTGACCCCATTTCTCGATGCGATGGTGCTGGTGGGTGCCCAGGCTGTCTATCTACAGGCTGGCGACAGCGATCTTATGGTCGCCGAGTACACGACGGACGCCGATTTCGCCCTTGATCCGGCCGGGTTGCCCGATAGTCCACTGCTGGAGAGTGCCTTGGAATCCCGCGGCTTCTCGTTGCGGCGAGTGCCGGGAGCCTGGCTAAGCCCTGACGGCATTCCGGTCGACTTCATGGTGCCTGAGGAACTGAATGGACCAGGATCTCGTGCGGCACGCCTTGGTGTGCACGGAAAGCGGGTTGCGACGAGGGCACGGGGACTCGAAGGTGCGCTCGTAGACAGGGATCGGATGACGGTCAGCGCCCTCGATCCCGACGACAGCCGCTCCGTGGAGTTGTGGGTCGCAGGGCCTGCGGCGTTGCTCGTAGCGAAAGTAACGAAAATCAGCGAAAGGCTCGGTGGATCCAGAGTCGTCGACAAGGATGCGCTGGATACTCTTCACCTGCTCCGCGCGACTCCCACGAACGAGCTCGCGCGCCGGATGATCAAACTCAGGCGCCATGAGCTGTCAGCCGAGGTAGCAGAGGATGCGATTACACAGCTTGAGACGTTGTTCACGACGGACCGCGCTGACGGCACCGCCATGATTGTCAGAGCCGCTGGCGAAAGCGAGGATCCTGCAACCCTCGCCGCGTCGACAACTGTCCTCACCGAGGATCTTCTGCAGGTCCTCCGGAGTCTGTGAGTTCCCACCACACGGTGGTGTGCTCGACGTAACGCGTCACGGTATGGGGTGATAGCCGTCAGCCCGCGCTGCGATACCATTGCACGACGATGATCCCTGACTTCAGCCGTTCCACACCCGCCGAACGCACCCTTCTCGAAGGGGTGTGGACGATCCTGGCCGATGGTCCCCTGCCCATCGACGAATTGACCACTCGCTGTCGCGCAGCGGGTCTTCTTGACAGCCTTGTTCCCGATCGGTTCATGGACGACGATACAGCCATGGATGGCATCGTCATGTGGGCACCCGGAATCTGGACCTCCGATGACGATGTCACACGTCGGCTCGATCACCTCATGGACGGCGCGATCTTCACCCATCGCCTCACCGAACGGGAGATCACCTCAGGGGCTGTGAAGGTCGAACCCGATCTGACCATCCTCGACCGGGACGTCGAAGACTTCTACCGCACCCTGGTGCTCCCCGAAGGTGGCGAACTCGAGGTCTTCTGCATCGGTCCGGACGGTGAAATGACCGAGCCCACCCTCAGGGGACCCGAGGGGTGGCTCGACGGGTTCTCGGCGGGAGATCTTGTTGTGTTCGTCCGCGGTTCAGAGGGTCAGGTCACTGTCGAACGGGCCACAGACGTCGGAGACGGTGCCGAAGAATCGGAGGCCATCAACTCCTACTTCCTCAGTCGTCGCAGGGACAAGCATGCCGGATTCGACATGGTGCCGATCCTGGTCGAGGTGATGATGTCGAATCCCGCTTTGTTCCGTAGCCCTGTGGCTCCGATCTCTGACCTTCTCGAAGCCCGCGGCTTGGAGTCACACCGCGGATTGATCGGACAGGTTGACGGCGACTGGCTTCATCCCGGCCTCGTCACGGCCCTCGAAAAGCGGGCGATGATCGCACGAACCTACGGTTTCAGCGACTGTTGCGAGGAGGCGTTCAACGTTGCACTCGAGACGTGGACCGACTTCAGCGTCGACGGCACACGATCCGGGGATCCGCGTTCGGTCGTCACTGCACTCGGTCACAGCCATGTTGCGGACGCTTTCGGCGACTGGCTGTTCGGCATGGGCGGCGGTTCCGAGGTGTTCGAGGAGTACCTCACGGACCTCGCGACACGCACCGGGCAGCGTGGCGCGCCTGCCCTGTACCTGCTGTCCCGCACCAAACTCCACAACGGAGACGGCCCAGGTGCGCAGGCCGCGGCACGGGGCGCAGTCGATCTCGACCCAGATCATCTGCCGGCAACGGCGATGCTCGGCTTGTTCGCAACGATCAGCGGTGACGGCAGGGAAGCCCTGAGGTTGCTGCGCAGGGCAGACCCTGAGAACCTTGAAGTTGAGCTCCTTGCCAAGATGTTCGAGCCGTACGAAGGTACCAGCCGCAACGACCCGTGCCCATGTGGTTCGGGTCGCAAGTACAAGGTGTGTTGTGCCGTCGATCCTCGCCCAGACGGGTCACAGCGAACCCATTGGCTGACCCGCAAAATGTTCCTCTTTGCCACCTTGCCCGAGCGGCTCGACAGGATCTGGATTCTGGCTCAGATCGCTGCTGAGGTCGACGAACGCAACGCCGACGTGGACCTCGACACAATGCCCGAAGACCCGTTCTTTCTGGACCTCGCCACGTTCGAGGTTGTCGGGGACTTCAGCGACGAGTGGGGACCCCTGCTTCCACAGGATGAACGCGACATCGTCGATCTGTGGGCTCTAAGCGATCTGCGGCTCTGGGAGGTGACGGACGCCCCCGCGGATTCGCTCGTGCAGCTGCGTGACACCGTGACCGGCGATACGGTCACGGTCTTCGACGTTCTCGCCTCGGAGGTCCTTCGCCAGGGTGACTACATCCTCACACGGGTGGCGCCCTCATTCGGTGTCGATCGCATGCTCACCTCTCCCGTGAGGGTGGATCTGCGCAATCGCGAATCCCTTTTGGAACTTCTCGACTCGTCTCCGACGGCTGCCGATTTCGCCGAGTGGTACGGATGGGTGACCGCCCTTCCACGATTCACCACGACGGAGGGACACGACATGGTGATCTGCACCGTGCGCTGCCAGCCAACGTCGACGACCTGGGACGAGGTCGAGGCCGCCCTCGATGCTCAACACGAACGGGATGACGACACGACGTGGCATGCCACGTTCACCAACGACAAGGGCCAACGGATGCTGCGGGCCACGATGCGCAGGGAGGGCAACGAGCTCGTCGTCGAGACGTTGTCTGAGGAGCGGATGCGCGCCGTTCTCGAGGCGTTACCGGTGATGGACATCAACGAGGAGTCCCAGTTCCCGGTTTCGTCACCGCGCGACATCGAAGCGATGGCCGGTGACATGGGGGAGCTTGAACCTCCACCGCCCGAGGTCGCAGAGTTCCTGGCTGAACACATGGCCAGGTTGGAGGACGAGTGGCTCGACGAGCAGATACCTGCGCTTCAGGGCCTGACTCCGCGCGAGGCCGCTGCAGACCCGACGCGCAGGGAGGACCTCATCGCCCTCCTCAACTCGTTTGACGGCTTCGGACGTCAGGATGGCACCTTCGACGTCGACCGCCTGCGGCGAGAGCTCGGACTGATCTGAATCGAGTTCTGTCGATGTTCGTTGTGACGGACATTCGGGTTGTTCATGCCTCCTTGGACTCTTCCCAGGCCGAATTGTTCGGCCAAGCGAACAATCGCATTGACTTTCCGAAGGCGTTGATCCCGCAATATCATCCTCGATTCCGCGTCGAGCGGTACCTCGGCGATCTCGAGTCGATCGGTTATGGCGCTGACACCACTCATCACGACAGACGCAGGCCCTGCAGCCGCATCCCCAGCAGCCGAGCAGACCGGAGTTTGGGTCCGATGCTCCACGATGCTTCTATATGTGCTCGAGGACTCCAGGTAGCTGTGCGAGGATGTCCTCGGCGTAGGTGACGACCGGCCTTCCGCCTTCTCCGACCTTGAGCGGTGTCCGGTGGAACCCGTGGAAGGTGATCATGCCTCCCGACAGCGAAGCCGCATCGTCGAATCCGCTCTGTGTGAGGACACGGTACGCGATGTAACTGCGGAAGCCGGATCGGCAGTAGGTGTACACAGGACGATCCTTGGGGATCTCGTCGAGCCTGGCCCGCAACTCGGTGTAGGGGATGTTGATGGAGCCAGCGACGTGCCAGTGGTCGTACTCGACCGGGGTGCGCACATCGAGGATCGTCACGGAATCTGCACACGCCGGGTAGTCCTCGGCATACCAGAGGACGAGATCGCCTGCCAGCAGGTTCGACGCCTGGAACCCGATCATGTTCACCGGGTCTTTTGCAGAACCGTACGGCGGTGCGTACCCGAGTTCGAGGTGCTCAAGATCGTAGACGGTCATCCCGGCCTGCAAAGCGACCGACAGGACGTCGATGCGTTTGTCGACTCCGTCCCACCCGAGAACCTGGGCACCGAGCAACGCCCCGTCGTCAGGGGAGAACAACGCCTTGATGGTGAGCGGTGCGGTGCCCGGGTAGTACTCGGCATGACCGTTCTGATGTGTGTACACCTTGCGAAATTCGATGCCGTCACGGATCAGGTCAGTCTCGGTCATGCCGGTCCCACCAGCGGTCATGTC
>JAMBLL010000046.1 GCA_023336765.1 Actinomycetes bacterium
GAAGCGTCGGAGCGGTCCAGGTCTTCTTCGACCTCCCAGATGCGATACGTCGCCCAGTCACCCAAGACCAGGTGAAAGAGATCGTCGAAGGGAGGGATAACGGTGTCGTCGATGCCGAAGACGGGCGCTGTCCGGTAATGGATCGTGTAATCCCTGGCCGAAGCGGGGATGGGAAAGAGTTGGAGGGTGGGGGCCACGCCAGAGGCCCCAGAATCGAAGTAGAACTCAAGTGGCGTCGTCGTAGCGACCGTCATGTTCGACTTCACCAGGATGCGCTCAAGCGTCTCTGAGCGCAGATAGGCGTTGTCTTCCAAGTCAAGAACGGCGATGATCTTCTTCGCCTCGACAGAGATGGCGTAGACGGCCTGGTCAGCGACCGTGGCGAGCGCCTCGGTGCCAACCGCCCACGGCCAGTTACGACGAGTCAGCAACGTCTGATAGCCCTCAGTCAGATACTGATCGATCAGAGCATCGGAGACCTGATTGGCGCTGACAACAGCCTGGTCCCGGGCGAACTGGCGAAGCTCACTCCTCTGCATCTGCTGGTTCCTTCCACGCATGGAGATGACACAAGTCGTTTCCGGGTTTCTTGTCTTGACGACACCGCCCCCCAACCAGTGTGAGTTGAACACACCGGTTAGGGAACGGCTCGTAGTCGTTTTGATCGGCAGACATGCCAGCGTTCTCGTTCAGGAAGGCCTCAGGCGTATGCACCGTTGCCGATGCCCTCGTCTGATCACTTCTGCCCGCCTCAGTCACTCGAACACTGGTCATGTCTACCTCTCTCGACCCTTACGGGCCGGTGATTGCGTTGGCGTTGTGGAGGACGCCAAGACGCTTCGGATACGAGACTGTCATGTTGCCGTAGCAACGGACGTTCTTGTAGAAAGCATCCTGGTTCGTCGGCTGGAGCAGATCGCCAGACTTGAACCAGACGTTGTCGAGCTTGCGCAACGCCAGATACTTCATGTTCAGGAACCAGATCGGATCCTCGGCTGTGGCAACGGCGCCATCGGTGAAGCCGTAGTCAGCGAAACGATCCCATGCAATCGGGGCACCCTTGAACAAGAGGTTCTGGAAACCAGCATCTGCCATCTTCGTATCCGTATAACGGATCTGCGGCTGAAGCAGGTTCTCATAGTTCTCGTACACGGACTGCACCGTGAGCAGGTTCGTCGGATGATCGTTGCCCTCGGACACGTCGTTGTACATCGTCCGCATAGCGGCGATGAGGCCAGCCGTGAGGCCAACGCCCGTCGTGACCTTCGACTGCCAATAGGTGTCCGTCGTCCGGTCGATGCCACCCACCGTCGACGCTGCGTCGATGAGGAGGGCCAGACCGTCGAAGTCCTTGCCGGAGTTTCCGGCACCGTTGGAGAACAACTGCTTGTTGATCTCCTCACCCATCGTCTCCTCGAGCTGCGAAACACGGGCCTGGAGCAGATTGATCACTGCCGCCTCACCCATGTTCATCGCCTGCTCAATGCCCGAGATGTGGATCAGTCCATAGAACTGACGCCAGTTGAACTCGGCCATGCCAAAGCCCTTGTTGGGGTCTGTGGCGAAGACGTCGTAGTCGGCATACGAGCCGACGTTCGGTGCTGAATCCGTCAGGATCGGTTCGAGGAGGGACACGCCACCATCGGCGTTGAGAATCCTGCCCGAAGACTTCAAGATCCAGAGCAACACCCGTGAGGTGAAGATCTGCTCTTGGAAGGCCTTCTCAAGATACTTCTCAAGCGTCGTTGACAGAAGCCCAGTCGAACCCCAAGTTTTGCTACCCGCCATCGGGTGTTCTCCTTTGAGTTGCTACTGAGTAGCTTCCTCAGCCACAGCAGCCTTCCAAGCTCCGGCGATATCGGTTATCTCCGGTGGTGCCGACCCGTCGCCAGAAGCGGCGAGAGGAGCCTGACCAGGCCTGGACGGTGCGATGCTGCGAAGCTCACTTGTCTGGCGAGAGCGGTCCCGATCCCGAGCAATCCGTGCTTCGAACAGTATCTCGAGGTCGTTTACGCCCCGGTCTACCGCCTCCTGCATCAACGACTTCCGCAACTGCGGCGGAATGTCGACTCCGTTCTTCTTACCGATGCTGTCGAACTCAAGGTTGATCTCACGCAACGCTTCCGCTGCACGACCAGCCCTGACTTCCGGTGACTCGTCCATAGCCTGACCCAGCCTGCGCTGAACCTCAGTCTCGTAGTCCTCATCGGTGGGGAGTTTCACCCCTTCGATCGTTTTCACGGGACGCTGACCAGGCTGTAACCAGCCGGTCTCCTCCCCGATCGCACGAGCGAACTCGGTCGGATCGTCGGTGTATGCCTTCATGAAGGCCTCAGCCTGATCGAGTCGTTTCCGGTCCTCGGCCAGAGCCTGGGTCTTCTGCGTGTAATCGGATCCCTTCATGTATCCGTCACGCAGGTCTCGAAGGCGAACCTCCTGCTCACCATCGACGGTAGAGACGGGCACAGTCGAATCCCAGTTGGTCACCGCTGGTGACGCCGGGTCCGCTGTAGCCGGTTCCGACAAGCGATTCACAACCGCTTGAAGCTCACCGTCTGGGCTGCTCGATACGGGTGGCTGCTCGGCAGCTACCACTGGTGCTTGTTCGGTCGCCGGTTCCGTCGTGGCTGCTCCCCCGGTGTTCTCCGGTGCAGCTTCGGACGTAGCGGCGGCGAAGGCGTCAGCGATAGTTGTGAGTCCATCAGTCATCGACGCTTCCTTTTCTCTCACGAACCGACCCGTCTGGTCGGTCCTCTACACCAAGGCCTGTTCGCTGATCATTCCATCAGCGAGCATCCCTGAATTCTCGGGTGTGGCGCCTGCGACCTCGGGCGAGTTGTTGCCCATCATGCCCATGAGGGCAGCCATCGGGTCGCCGCCTTGCGGAACGGCTTGCCCCACAGGGCCACCAACCTCCTCAGGAGGCACTACCGGTGGCGGCTGTGCAGCGCCAGGAGTAAGAATCTTGTCAACGTCGGTGATGTTGGCGGCCTCCAAGTAGAGGCGAAGGACCGACGAAAGGTCCACGGAGACCCCGGCCTGTTGGAGCATCGGGTATGCCTCAAGGAGTGAGAAGAACAGTTTTTCATACTTCTCCTCCCTGATCTTGGGGTTCCGATATTCGGTGGAACCAGTCGTGACAAGCACTTCGTATTCGCCGGTGAACATTTCCTCATTGGGTGTCAGGATGGCAGACCCTATCGTGCCTGTCATCTGTGACATGGCAGCGGCCCCCTCCATGTCACCCTGTCCTGCAAGATCGGCAGCCTGGTCTCCGATGGCGAGATCAGTGGTGCGACGTGCGTCATCTCCACCGATCCACATCGCCATCTCGTCCACGTCGGTCTGCGGATACACAGCAGCGGCGATGCCGAGAATCAGGACCCCGGCACGCCTAGCCGCCTCTTCGACCCTCGACAGTTTCGACTGCAACTTCGAATTCGCAGAAGCGTCCATCATCGACGCCTCCGTTGCAGTCCTCGTGATGTCCGGTGCGGTGCCACGCTGATACTCGGTGACTCCGGTGATCTCCCTGATGTCGTCTTGGATCTGAGACGACGAGGCGTAGTTCTCTGATGCGATCGGAGCGAGCTGCATCGGCCTGACAATGGACTCGAGAGGCTGATCCGTCTTCAGAGGGATGAACTCGCCAACCGTGGGCGACATCATGGCGTCCTTCGCCTCATCCGTCAGCGCCTCAACCTTCACGAAGTTCTTCGCCACGTTGCGACGACGATGCGTCATCAACTCCGACCGGGTCTTGTTCAGCTCCTGCTGCAACCCGTGGATCTGTTCCAAGTCCGACATGTGATACGGCGAGAAGTCGAGCTGATAGCCGGGGATCTGAACGATGGGGCACTGGATCCCGTCAACGGCCTGCCACGGCAGATCAGTCGGGGAACCAGAGTTCTTCGGGAACGACAGCATCGTCTCGTTGTCGATGTCGTAGAACTCGATCATCTCAACCCACTCATGCTCCTCGCCGTCAGGCTGATTCGCATTCATATGGTCGATGCCCTCATCCTCGGAATCGTCCCTGCGATCCGTGAACGAGAAATCCTTCGGGATCTTGAACCGCTCATCGGCCTCGACCTGCTCCCGGGTGAACCACACCCGATGCGCAATCCACCGTGCATCATTCATCGAATCGGCGTACTGGTCGATCCAAATGTCCCACGGAGACACCTTGTCGACATTGACCTCGGCGTACTCGACGAGCTGGTCCGCACTGCCACGCACCCGCTCGAGGATCGCCCAAGTGATCTTCATGTAACCGTCGCCCTTGACGACCTGATCGAACGTAGCGGCCCGCAGAGCCGCCTGGGCGCCGACCGGCTGGTGCCTCCACAGCCGGTTCAGGAACGCCTCCTGCTTGGCAGCATTCGTCTCTGTGGCGTCAGCGGAGAACGGCTGCACCGAGAACTCGGGCTCCTGGCCGGTGATGTTGGGAAGGATCGTGTTCACCGTCCCGAAGCTCACGTTGACGACCGTCAAATCAGCGGTCGTATCTGCGAGCTGCGTCACCGACCAATGCTTGCCCTCATATTGGCGAGTCGACTTCTTCCACGCCTTCTGACGCTCCTGCCGAAACTCTTGGCCGGCAGAGAGAAGATCACGGGCCTTACGGACCTTGTCGCCGTGGGAGGCTTTGACCTCGGCGGGATAGCCGATCAC
>JAMBLL010000047.1 GCA_023336765.1 Actinomycetes bacterium
CGATGACCGATGACCGATGACCGATGACCGATGACCGATGACCGAGAATACTCCTCCTGATTCTCTCTCCCAGTTCCTCTGGGGGAGATGGGCCGAGGTACGAGGGCCAGAGGGGGTCTTCTCAACAACGAGACCTGATTACAAGCAGGAGGCCCCCTCCGACCTCGCTGCGCTCGGCCACCTCCCCCGACTCCGTCGAGGGAGGAACCAGAACCCGAACAGCCAGGACCATTCCGACCTCTCTCCCGGTCCTCCGGGGGAGATGGGCTGAGGGCACGGCGCCAGAGGGGGTCCTAGCCAGACACCACACCCGATCCCCCGAACGCGACAACGCCTGTGGGCCCAGTAGACACCACAGGCGATGTTTCACGTGAAACGTGTTGTCTACTCGTCTCCGCCACTGTAGGCGACTACAACCGCTCTACGAGGGTCTTCGCCCTCTGAATAGGACCGGACATCATCGATCTCGGCGATAGCGTCGTGGACTACCTTGCGGTCAGCTGCGTTCATCGGTTCGAGCATGACCTCTTCTTCGTCCTCAAGAACCTGGTCTGCGAGTTTCCCTGCATAGATCTTGAGAGCCTCGCGCCGACGCTCTGCGTAACCGGCGATATCAATGCGCATACGAGGTGCCCCGTAGGTCTTGCGCTGGACAACTGTGCGGGAAAGTTCGAGTACCGAGTACATGACGGAACCCTTTGGTCCGACGAGGGCTTCGGTCTGCTCGCCACTCACGTCGAGATAGAGCACACGGTCGTCGATTCTCGTCGTGACCTCGCCTTCAAGACCGAATGCGTCGAGCAATCCTCTGATAAAGGATGCGGCTACCTCTGCCTGTTCTTCGATCGGAGCCTGCTCCGGGCGGTCGTCTCTGGTCTGTTTCTGCGATTCCGGTTGTGTTTCGGACACCTTTTTCTCCTGACGCCGCTCTGTGCTACTTCGTCCTTGCTTTGACTTCTCGCTGTTGGACTTCTGGTTCGATTGCTTCGACTGGCGATTGTTAGTCCCGTTCTTGGACGAACGCGACTGGCTACTCGTTCCGCCGTCCTGGGAGCTGGAGTCGCCATCTCCCTTGCCGCGGCCTCTTCTGCGCCGTCTTCTCTGTTTGGGAGCGCGGGACACCTTCACTATCGCCTCGCGTCCACCCATACCGAGGAAGGAGGGCTTGGGCTCCTGAATGATCTCGACCAGGGCATCATCCTTCGATTCGAGCTCAAGTTCTGCGATAGCCACCTCTACGGCGACATCAACCGTCTTCCCTTGTACTTCAACCCATTTCATCGAGCTACTTCTTTCTTCTGCGGTTGCGTTTCTTGCTTGCATTGGGCGACGGCCCACTGCTTGTCGGTTCGTCTGAGGGGTCGTCCGGGCTGAGCTCTGCGGCCTTGCCCTTGCCGTCACCTCCGTCGGTTCCGTGTGAACGCAGGATGAACGCCTGCTGGCCGACGCGGAAAATATTCGAGGTTGCGAAGTACAGCCCGAGCCCTGCGACGAAGTTCCACGAGATGAAGCCGAATACGACGGGCATGATCTTCATGGCGTTCTGCATGCCTGCCATCTGGGTGTTCTTCTGGGCATCGGCGTTGGGGTCGTTGGCGCGCTTCCTCGTCGTCTGAACCTGCTGGTAGAACCCGGCAACAATGATGACGAGTATCAGGAGGATGTACGGGATCGCCCCGACGATGTTGCTAAAGTCCACCGCCTGGGAAGGCCTCACCAGAAGGTTCATCCCGAGGAACGTCACATGGCTGAACGCCTCCGCGGTGATATCTACGCCCTCACGGAGTACCTCTTTGCCATCGATCGTCGTATACAAGGCGTTCTGTGCGGTCTCGAGGACCTGGTTCAAGTCCGAGTCGACCGGTATGTGGTCACCTCTGAGAACGCGGAAGAGTGCGAACCAGATAGGCATCTGGACGAGGAGAGGGAGACAACCCGCAGCCGGGTTGACACCGCGGTCGCTGTAGAGCGCCATCAGATGCTTGTTCAGCTCCTCCTTCTCTCCCTTGAACTCCTTCTGGAGCTTCTTCACCTCAGGTTGGATCTCCTGCATGGCTCGCATCGACTTGGTCTGCTTCAGTGTGAGCGGGAACAAGAGGAGGCTGACAGTGAGTGTCAGAAGGATGATCGCCAATCCATATTCTGGAATAATGTCGTAGAAGAAGGCAAGAAGGGCCCCTAGTGCGTCCTGCAATAGGTCCCACGGATTCAGATTCACGACGAACTCCCTTTCGCTGTATCTCGTTGAGGGCCGTTGTGGCTGTCTGCTGTCCCTGGCACGGGGTCCATTCCGCCCTCATGGAATGGATGACATCTCCCTATGCGCTTGATCCCGAGCCAGGATCCCTTGGCTGCACCATGAACCTCGATCGCCTCGTAGGTGTAGTGAGAACATGTCGGGTAGTAGCGACAGTTGTCGCGAAGCAGCGGACTTACCAGTTTTTGGTAGGTCCGCACCAAACCGAGCGAGGCCCTGACAGCTGGGTTCTTGGGGTTCGGTGTTGTGGTCACATCTTCACTCATCGTGACTCCTGGCCGATCGCAGCCTCAAGCCATGAAACGATCGAGGCGAAGGGGGCATCGACCACCTGGCGGTCGGCAATGATGACGTAGGTCGTACCCGGCTTGAGACGGACGCGCCGGAAGGCTTCACGAAGCCTTCGCTTCGCCCGGTTTCGTGCCACTGCATTCCCGACCTTCTTTCCTGCAACGAATCCCACGCGGATCGATGTTTCCTCGCTGGGGGTCTCGATCACGGTGATGCCACCTCTGTGGCATCTCGAACCGGTGCGGTACACGGTCGAGAATCCGGATCCAGACGCTAGCGAGAGATACACCGAACCCTATGCGGAGAGTTCGTGGCGGCCTTTGGAGCGGCGGCGCCTGATGAGAGCCCGGCCTGAGCGGTTGCGCATGCGGCCACGGAAGCCGTGCTTGCGCTTACGGCGGCGATTGCTTGGTTGATAGGTACGCTTCATAGTGAGGTAGTCCCTAGTTGGGGGAAGTCGCGGTATTTCCGTGGGGTCACGGAACGGGGATATTCTAGGGCCTCGACGGCCAAAGTGACACCGTGAGGGCGCCCCGCGAAAAGTACGACGAGGTCGCGAAACACACAACAGCGCCAAACACCGTGAATCGCCGAACCAACCGTGCCCCCCGCTACCCTACCAACTCCTCTGAAACCCTTGCGCCCCAAGGCTTTTTGGCCATCCGGGGAAACGGCAACAGCTCGGATAGCGTCGATATTGCCACTCTTGCTGTGGGGCTAAACCCCTACCTATGCTCGCAAACGCTCCTGTAGCGGATTTCTTACATTTCCCCCAGGTGCACGCCGAGGCCGCGGGGCGCTCCGCGGTCAGGCATATATCTTCTCCACACGGTGTGGATAGGTATGTGGATAGTTTTGCAGGCTGGGCGCAAGCCCGATGGGAGTGGATGACGTGGGAGTAGCACAGGTGCCTCAAGGCGCGTTGGACGCTCAACTTGAGCTATTCCACCGCCGGTTGAGAGATGTCATCGGAGTTGCAAAGTGGGAGACATGGATCAAGCCGCTTGCAGTTTCACTCGATGAAGAAGCACTCTCTCTCGAAGCACCCAATCGATTTAACGCTACGTGGGTGACCGACAATTACACCCACCAGATTAGCGAGATCGCCTCGTCAGTATGGGCGGCTCCTCACGAGATCAAGATCACCGTCGCTGCTAATGCTGCAGTTCTCGAACCCGTGGAGGAACTCTCCGGCTATCAGGAGTCCTTCGATACGTCCGTAAGTCATCCGTCACCGTCACGAGCTCCAGCAACGACGAACCTCGTTGCACGCTACTCCTTTGAGAACTTCGTCGTTGGACAATCCAACCGGTTCGCGCACGCAGCGGCCCAAGCAGTTGCCGAACAACCAGGACGCCACTACAACCCCCTGTTCATCTATGCAGCCTCCGGTCTCGGCAAGACGCATCTCCTCCACGCCGTGGGTCAGCATCGCCTCGAACTCGATCCAACAGCCTCCGTCAGATACGTGTCGTCGGAATCCTTCTTCAACGAGTTCATCAACTCGATTCGACGCAAGAGGATGGCGGATTTCAAAGATCGCTACCGAAACGTGAATCTGCTCCTCATCGATGACATCCAGTTCTTCGAAGGTAAGGAGCAGGTGCTCGAGGAGTTCTTCCACACATTCAACTCTCTCTATGAGGCAGGGAATCAGCTTGTTATCTCGTCAGACCGCCCCCCGCGTAGTCTGAGGACGATCGAAGATCGCCTTCGTAGTCGCTTCGAGTGGGGGCTCACAACCGACATTCAAAGTCCAGACATCGAGACCCGTCTTGCGATCTTGAGGAAGAATGCAGCAACTGCTGTCATTCCGGTCCCCGATGAGGTCCTCGAATTCATCGC
>JAMBLL010000048.1 GCA_023336765.1 Actinomycetes bacterium
CGCGAAACGCTGAGAAACCACGCGAAACGCTGAGAAACCACGCGAAACGGGGAGAGGTGTTGAGGACAAACCCCCCGGTCAGAGCACACATGACTCGGTCAGAGGGGTAGAGGCAATACGTTCCCAACGTAGGGGCCAGGGGTTCAAATCCCCTCACCTCCACCAGAATCGTCATGTCGCGCGTCTCCGACGGTGTCGAGCCACGCCGTCCAGTAGCGCTTCCAGTCCTCGACGAAGTCGAATGTGGGGAACGTTCGTGTGCGATGGTGATCCTCGTCTTGTCCTCGCCTCTGGGCTTGAGCGACACAAGTGCAACGCCGTGACCGATCTTCAACTGGATCGCCTTCGACGTCAGCTGCGATCTGAGCTCGGTCTCGAACCCGGGAAACAGATCTGTCCGTCACTCGCTGTCGAGCAGCATCTCGCGTAGGTCCTGTGAAGCAACCGCAACGGTTCGCGTGGTCGTTGCGGTGAACGTTCCATCTGGCATCTGATAGGGGAGGCGGAGACCGGTGATCCGTTCGTATCCGACGGTGACCGTCTGGGCCCACCAGCGGTCGACCGAGTGTTCATCGTGGAGATACGTAGCGATGGCAGCGTGTCCCTGGTCCCTGCCGTCCAGCGCATCGATGACATCGCACCACTCATACATGACCGCTGCGTTGCAGCCTCATGTCAACTTCCGGCGCGGCGATCCAGCGTCACCTGAGAGCAGCCGTCTGGATCTTGATCCTTGCCAAGATGGCCGCCATGCCGTTCAGGCGCTGTGATGAGACCGCTTCTCGCAGACCCATCTTCTGGTAGAAGTCGTTGGGCACAGCCAGTATCTCGTCTGCTGACGCTCCGTCGAGTGCCTCGTGGAGGATGCCAGCGAAGCCGCGGACCGTCGGTGCCTCGGGTGGGACCCGGAAATACAACCGAACCATGTCCCCGTCATGTTCTACGACGAGAGCGAACGGCGACTGGCATTCAGGGACGACCTCGAGCAGTTCCGGCCTGGATACGAGCCGGTCAGGGAGTTCGGGGAGGCGCCGGGAGTAGTCGAGCAGTGCCTCGAGCCGAACCTCCTTGGGGACCGCGGCGAACATGCCGACGATCCTGTCGAGTCGCTCTGATGCGGTTTTTGTGTTCTCCGTCATATGCACCATCACCATAGTGTATATTGGGGTGGGGGAAGGAGGAACCCAACATGATCTCCCACGATACGAGTGGTGGCTTCGAACAGTACGCCCATCCTGAGATGCTGGTCTCCACCGACTGGCTCGATAGGCATCGCGACGATCCCGGTCTGGTGATCGTTGAGTCCGACGAGGACGTGCTCCTCTACGAGACCGGGCACATCCCCGGTGCGGTCAAGGTGGATTGGCATACGGAACTCAACGACCAGCTGATCCGGGACTACCGGGATCCCGAGTCGTTCTCCCAGTTGATGTCCGACAAGGGCATCAGCCGAGGAGACACCATCGTTTTCTACGGCGACAACTTCAACTGGTGGGCGGCGTACGCGCTGTGGGTGTTCTCACTCTTCGGACACGCGGAGGTGCGCCTCCTCGATGGTGGCCGCCAGAAGTGGGTCGCCGAGGGGAGGGCGATGACCACCGATGTGGATGCACGAGAGCCGGCGCGGTACCCGGTCGTCGATCGAGTGGATGCCCCGATCAGAGCGTTCCGCGACGACGTCTTCGAGCATCTCGAGGCTCGAGGGCCGTTGATCGACGTCCGGTCACCAGAGGAGTACAGCGGCGATCTTCTGCACATGCCGGACTACCCACAGGAAGGGGCGTTGCGCGGCGGTCACATCCCGGGTGCTGCGAGCGTGCCGTGGAAGACGGCAGCGAACGACGATGGCACGTTCAGGACCAGGGACGAGCTCCAGGCGATCTACGAATCGGGTGCAGGGTTGTCCGCGGACGACGACGTGATCACGTACTGCAGAATCGGAGAGCGGTCGAGCCACACATGGTTCGCTCTCACACACCTGCTTGGATTTCCGACCGTCCGCAACTACGACGGGTCATGGACGGAGTGGGGCAACCTGGTCGGAGCTCCGATCGAGCGGTAACTCTCGATTGCCTCCGGCGAGGAGAGCTGATTGCCTGTGGGCAAACGCTGGCGAAGCATCTCGTCGATGCCCACCGACCCCGCTCATTTCCGAAGAGCCACGGAACCGCCGGATGCGGCGATACCGTTGTGGTAGTGGAGCCAGAGGCTTGAATCCTGTCACCTCAGCGACACAGGGACCCTTGCGTGGCAAAGGTCCCTGTGGTCTTGAGGGCTGGGTTGCGAGTCAGGTCGTCATCGATGTCTAGTCGGTTGGACTGTACGCTCCGAAGCCTGCCGAGAAGGGTGAAACGTACTGTGC
>JAMBLL010000049.1 GCA_023336765.1 Actinomycetes bacterium
CGCTACGCGGCGCATCTCTGGCATGGAGACACCCATGTGGTTTCAGTCTCACCTGAGAAATTCTTCACTGTGACTGGCAAAATGATCGAAACTCAGCCGATGAAGGGGACAGCCCCAAGGGGAAGGATGGTCGCAGAAGACCTCGCGAACAGGGACACTCTCATCGCATCCGAAAAGGACATTGCGGAGAACCTGATGATCGTCGACCTCATTCGCAACGACATCGGGAAGGTCGCAGAAACGGGGACCGTCACAACGCGGGATCTGTTCGCAGTGGAACGGTATCGAACGGTTTGGCAGATGACCTCCATCGTCGAAGCGACGCTTCGAAACGATGTATCGCTTGTGGATGTGTTCGCGGCGCTGTTCCCGTGTGGGTCCGTCACGGGAGCGCCTAAGGCTCGCTCGATGGAGATCATCGCGAACGTCGAGCACGGTCCAAGGGGAGCGTATTGCGGAGCGATCGGCTTCATCCCACCGGGTGACGGTTTGGACGGCGCTTCGTTCAACGTCGCGATCCGGACTGTGGAGATCGACTACGCGGAGGGCGTTGCGCGCTATGGCGTCGGGGGTGGAATCACCTGGGATTCCACCGTGGATGGAGAGTACGACGAGGCAGTGACCAAGTTCGAAGTCCTGAGGTTCGATGTTTCAAGGATGGACCTGGTCGAGTCGATTCGGTGGGCCGATGGTTGGTGCTCGCTTGATGACCACATCAACAGGATCGAGGCGAGTGCGGCGTACTGGAGTTTCGATTTCGATAGGCCCACGTTGCTCCGAGCGCTCGAGCACCTCGAATCCGAGCTCCAGAGTCCATCGAAGGTGCGGGTTGTGTGCGGACCTGGCGGCGAGATCGATGTCGCGGCTCAGGCCGCAGCGATACGGTGGGCGCGCGGGCCCGGACCATCGGTCGAACCGGTGACGTTAACGATCGACCTGGATCCGATCGACGATACCAATCCGCGTGTCTTTCACAAGACGACAGACCGGCGAGCGATCATGGCTCGCACCGCCAGGCACTCCGAGAGCGACGACATTCTGATGGTCAACCGCCTCGGCAGGATCACCGAATCCTCGATAGCCAACGTCGCGTTCCTTATAGATGATGAGTGGACGACCCCTCCGCTGGCCGACGGGCTTCTTGGCGGAATCCTGCGTGAACAGTTGGTGCGCAACGGCACGCTCACCGAACGATCGATAACGATTCGAGAGGCGATCGATGCCGATGCGGTCGCGCTCGTGTCCGCTGTTCGGGGTTGGCGCCCCGCCGTGATAGTGGCCTGATATCTCGTGTGGACCGGCACCTACCCCCTCGTCGCACCCAGCTGAAATCCAAAGGGTGACCAAGGTGGCAAGCGGATAGGGATGCAGGTTCCAGAGATATCAGTTATCGGTTCACAGTCAGAATTCAAGCATCGAAGCCGGAATCCCGGCCTCATGCGAAGGACGGAGAACGAATGCTCTCGTGTCCGCGCGGCCCGTAAACCTCAATCCACGAAGTCCACCACGTGATTGCCGGCTTCCTGCATCCCCCTTTCAAGGGGGATAAGCGACGAGTCCTACGGGGAGCTAGGGGGATACGCCAAGCGCCACAGGGTCTGTTGGCTTCGCGTTATCCCACTGCATCGTCGCTAACGCTGCTCTGCCGTCCCCCTTGAAAGAGGGACCGAGACACTGCAGGCCAGCATCGAAATCGTGCAGCCTCGGATCCCTGGAAACCGTTGCACAGGAGGGCCCTGCAGCTGATGCAGAAGTGCACCTCGTGGATTCAGGCTAAAGGAACGTCTCGCTCGACTCCCAGAGGTCTTCGATGCGGTCGATACGGTCCCTTGCCTCGGAGTGCAGGTCGGCTGCAACCTGTGCCACTAGGAGTTCAGCGAGCGCGACTGCAGGGACAGAACTGTCGAACGGTCCAACGCCTGGGACACGGATCTCGCACCACAGGTCTGCAACCGATACGAGAGGGGAGAGCGGGCCATCTGTGACGGCTACGATGGTGACACCGAGCTTTGAGAGGATCCGGGCGGTTGCCATGGCCTCGGTTCTGTACCGCGAGAAGTCGAAGATGACAGCGGCATCGTGAGGGCCAGCACTTGACAGGTCGGTGGCCATCGTGTGGCCACCGACGAAGCGCACCCCGGGCCGCACGATCGACAGTCCGCTGTGGAAGGTGTGGGCACCGGCACGCGAGGTCTCTCCCGACACGATCCAGACCTTGTCTGCCTCGACGATCGGGAGCGCCAAACGCACGATCTCATCGCCGCCGATCGCATCGAACACGGAATCGAGGGCGTCCTCGAGTCCCAGATGGGCAACATCGAGCGTTGAATCACCACGCCGGATGCGAACGCTGGGGCGAGCGAGACGCTGCGTGAGGCCGCTTCGTACATAGCGTTGAAGGTCTGAATAGCCGTCGAACCCGAGCCTATGGGCGAAACGGACAATCGAGGGTCTACTCGTCCCAACGTGGTCTGCCAGGTCAGATACCGTCCCGAAAGCAAGAAGTGTCTCGTCTGCCATGACCGCTGCAGCGATCTTCTTGTCGGTGGGAGTCAGCTGATCGTGTGCGGCAGCGATCAGGTCTCCTGTTGGCAGGTGTTCAACCTTTGTGTGCATTGTGTTACAGTATCACAAGATGGGTATTCATACCGTTACATACTGACAGCGATGTTCCTAGGACAGGCGAGGCCAAAATGACCACACGGACCAAGTACAGCCCAACACCACGGGAGCAGGCTTTCCTCGACACGGTCGAGAATCCGAAGTACGACCGTGAGATCATCAATGGACTGTCACCCTTCTTCGAGGACAGGGCTCCCGACGACATGAAGGGCTTCTACTCGGCCCAGGAGATCTCCGAACTGCTAGAGATCAGCGGCACCGACCGTGATGTTGAGCAGCGGATGCCGGTGAAGATGACGCGCCACTACTTCGAGATGGCGAAGGATTCTGCGTCGCTTCAACGCCTGATCAAGGCGAG
>JAMBLL010000050.1 GCA_023336765.1 Actinomycetes bacterium
CGGCATCTCCGAGCGCAGCCAACAGCGAGCTTTCGGAACACGAGGACTCTGTCGGCAAGCACCCTCATGCCCTATCCGGAATTGTCTTAGCCTGCCGGTCCCGGAAGTCCCGGCAGGAGCGTCCCACATTGCGTTGCTCTCATCCGGCGAGGTGGGCACCCTCCGGGAGAACAGGAGCGTTTATCTACGCTGCCAGTGCGTAACTTTCGTCTGCACTTATATGTGTACCGGCTCTTTAACGAGGACTCCGGCGACCTCGGCTCGCTTCCGGCGCCTCAACGCTCACGGTCGAAACCATGTCACCCCCGCATTCGGGGAACGTCGGGACAACGTCCACACCATGAGGATACCGGCTCAAACAGTCTTCGCGCCGAGAATCAACAACGGGGTTGCGTCGGTAGCCTTATCGCCATGAACACCGAACCTGAATCAACAGAGCCAGACCCACACGAACCGGCAGCCGTCGGGGAGGCTTCCGAAGCATCCGCCGCTGACACACCACCCACAGCAGCGACCGCCGAACCTAGGCGCTCACGCTCGAAGCCGCTCCTCATCGCCGGCGGGATCATCGTCGCGGTTGCTCTCATCGCAAGCCAGGCGTACCTCATCACATCACTGTCATCAACCAACGAGGACATCGGGGCTCTCAAGGCCCAGATCATCGATGTGTCACGGGGAGTCACAGATGTGGAGACAGCGGTGGACGACCTGTCGGAGGGCATCTCCACGGCAGCTGCTGTTGCGGCGGCCCCGAATGACACAGGTGTCTCTCCTGCCCCCGCTGTGCCCGCAGGTTTCCTGCCACGGTTCACGAATGGTGAAGCCGACACCGCCCTCGGACTGAAAATGGCGACCGTTGACGCCACCGAGGCATACTCCCTCGAAGCGGTGACCATCGACCCGACGGACGGCACCAAGCGCGTGTGGCTGATCTGGGCCCACTGGTGCCCGTACTGTCAGCAGGAACTTCCCGAACTCTCCACCTGGTATCCCGAGAACGCCGACCGGTTCCCGAACTCCGAACTCGTGACCGTGACAACCTCGATGGATCCATCACGAGGTAACCCTCTCGATGAGTACCTCGAGGCCGAGCAGTTCCCGTTCCCGGTCCTTGTCGACGAGGACTCGAAAATTGCCGCACAGTTCGGCACCTCGGCCTTCCCCTTCTGGGTCGTGACGAACGGCGACGGAACCGTCCTGTACCGCACTGCGGGACTCATCGGACCCGAGGCAGTAGAGCAGCTCTTCACCCAACTGGAAGAAGTTGGAACGTAGATCGTAAATCGTAAATCGTAAATCGTAAATCGGCAATTGCTCTGGCGATTTACGATCGTACGATTTACGCTCTACGAGTGTCTGGCTTCTCTCCTGATACACTGGGAGCGCACCATTGAGGAGTCGCGCCATGAACGAGGAAGAGTTCGTCGAACAGGTCAGGTCGGTTATCACCGATGAAGGCCTCACGTTCCACCAACGCAAGCACTACCTCGCTGCCCTAGCGGAGAACGCACTCCCCTATCCCCCGGTGAGCGATGCGTGTGCCGAAGCACTGAACAAGGGCATCATCTCGGACCTCTTTGAGGGCCACGCCCCGTACCGTCCCCGCTATCTACTCCCTGACTACGCCAGGGCACTCGAACAAGGTTCAGACCACCTCGAACTCGATCCGCCGAGAGATCTTGATGAAGCGCTCACCTTCCTTCTCATCCTCTACACGCAGGTGCCTTCGATCACCGGGTTCCCTGTCTACCTCGGTGATATCGATTCTCTGCTCCTCCCCTACGCCGAGGGTGTATCCGATGCCGATCTGGCATCCAAGCTGAGGCTCTTCTGGATCGCACTCGATCGCATCCTCCCTGATGGATTCGTACACGCGAACCTCGGACCGGCCGACAACCGGGTTCTCAGGACGATCCTCGATGTCGAGCGTGAACTCAAACAGACCGTCCCGAACCTGTCGCTCAAGGTCGATCCGGATCTCACGCCCGATGATCTTTTGCGAGACGCCGTGACCACGGTGTTCGCAACCGCCAAGCCCCACTTCGTGAACCATGAGATGATGGTCGGAGACCTCGGAACCGACTACGGCGTTGCGAGTTGCTACAACTCGATGAAACAGGGGGGCGGGTCGCACACCCTTGTACGGTTGAACCTCAAAGAGGTCGCACTCGCACATTCGGGCACCACCGATGCGTTCCTTGCCGAGACACTCCCCCATTATGCGGATCTCAACGCCGAACTCATGAAAGCGAGAATCCGCTTCCTCGTCGAAGAGGCGAAGTTCTTCGATCACGACTTCCTCGCGGTCGAGGGGATCGTCGACCTCGACCGGTTCTCTGCAATGTTCGGGGTCTATGGCCTTGCCGAGGCAGTGAACATCCTCATGGAACACGAGGGCTCAGACGCTCGCTACGGTGACCAGGGTGATGCCGACGCCCTCAGCTACCTGATCGTCGAAACGCTCAGGGCATTCGTCGACGACTACGAGATGCCGTACTGCAACGGAGCGGGTGGAAGGGCATTCCTCCATTCACAATCAGGTATCGACTCGGACCTCGAGGTCACCGCTGGCACGCGGATCCCTATAGGCGGCGAACCTGAGACGTTCGATCACATCGCCACCGTTGCTCCCCACCATCGCCACTTCGACTCGGGGGTGTCAGACATCTTCAAGATCGAGGACTCTGTCCAGAGCAACCCCGACGCAATGGTCGACATCATCCGCGGTGCCTTCGCCACAGGGATGCGCGACTTCACGTTCAACATCGATGACAACGAGTTCGTGCGCATCACCGGCTATCTCGTTCGCAAGTCAGACCTTGATCGATTCTCGGAAGGCCCGGAACGCCACGGGAGTACGGTCTTCGCTGCCGGATCAGTTGCTAACTCCCACGTGACTCAACGGCGACCCAAACGCGTCCTGATCCATGAACGCAACCCAAGGCCTGGTCAATAACACGATCCGGTTCTCGGCCGTCGACGGCCCAGGGAACCGGTTCGTGGTCTTCACCCAGGGATGCAACTTCAACTGCATCACCTGCCACAACCCGTACACGATCACCGAGTGCACAGACTGTGGTGTTTGTGTCGGATCGTGTCCAGAGGACGCTCTGACCATCGAGGCTGGGCCGCTGGTGCTCGTCGATCGATCGGCGTGCACCGACTGCGATATTTGCATCGATGTGTGCCCTGAGGACAGCACACCGCTCGCACGGTATCTCACAGTGGCGGCGCTCGTCGACGAGATCAGGACCGTGCGGCCGTTCATCTCGGGAGTGACCCTCTCGGGGGGTGAGGCCACCCAGCAACCTGACTTCGTCCGCGCGTTGTTCGGTGCGATAAAGGCCGATGACGAACTCACCGGATTATCAACGATGGTGGACAGCAACGGGTCAGCACCGCTCGCGGTGTGGGAGGACCTTGCCGACGTCATTGACGGTGCGATGATCGATCTCAAGGCTCTCGACCCCGACGTACACGTTCAATTGACGGCGAGGGGGAACACTGAAGTGCTCCGAACCATCGAATACCTCGCAGATATCGGCAAACTGGAGGAGGTCAGGCTGCTCATCGTGCCTGGCTACAACGACGACGTGGCCACCTCCGAGCGCACCGCAGCGTGGTTGCACCGCGTCGATCCCGACATGGGGGTCAAGATCATCGGGTACCGCGCCCATGGCGTGCGGGATGAGGCTTCGCACGTCCCCGATGCCACGCCCGAAGCGCTCGCCGCGTTTACCGATGCATTCCGGCGACGCCGATTCACCCGCATCACCGTCGTATAGGCCGGATGCGAGAGGAGGCCTCTCTACGGAGCCCCCTCTCGCATCGGTCCTGATCGGTGGCTACGCCTCCTGGACGACCATGGCCGTGAGCATGCCAAAGACGCCGTCCTCGCGTTCGACGTGGGACAGGATGTGACAGTGCCACACCCAGGTACCAGGGGTGTCGGGGTTGATGAGCACGGTGTAACGCTCGCCCGGCGCGACATTGACGGTATCAGCAAAGTACGGCTGATCCAGGGGGATCCCATCCTTGGCGATCACCAGCTGTGGAAACTGGTGCAGATGCATGGGGTGGATCTGCAGACCCTCGTTGTAGTAGGTGGCAGTAACCCAGTCACCAGCAGTAACGACATACGGCTCCGTTGCGGGGAATCCCTTGCCGTTGAGCGAGTAGCCGATCGTACCTGCATCGTTGAGCACCATGGGGATATCCATTGCAACCTCGAGGTCGCTCGGAATCGTGACGCCTGAGATCGTCTGGCCACGAGGGATCCGGACCTCACCGATCTGGAAAATGCCGAACAGGCCGTTCGGCACCTGGATCTGGCCCGCATGGTGGGCGTGGAACATACCGA
>JAMBLL010000051.1 GCA_023336765.1 Actinomycetes bacterium
GAAAACCGATAACCGCTCTAGATCTCCAGCGCCTGCTGACTTGCTTCGTTCGGGTTGTAGCAGTGACGGCAGCGGGCCTCGTACGCATCGGTCGCACCGAGCACGACAAGTTCGTCGGACTGCACGACCCGCTGAGTGAACAGGCCAGGCCCCCCACATCGATGGCACACAGCGAGGGCCTTCGTGACGTACTCCGCTCTCAGCATCAGAGACGGGATCGGTTCGAACGGCCGTCCGAGGTAGTCGAGGTCAAGCCCGGCGATGATCAGGTTCTTCCCAGCGCCCGCAAGCAGTTCAGCGACCGCCACAAGGCCATCATCGAAGAACTGCCCTTCATCGATGCCAACGACGACCGTCCTGTCCGCCACCGCTCGCAACAATTCGTCTGAATCCGCCACCGGAATGGCTTTCGTGGACATCTTCGAGTGCGACACGACCTCGGTCTCTGCGTACCTCGTATCGAGGGAGGGTTTGAAAGTCTGGGTTGGCACCCGAGCCAGGTGATACCTGGTTACGCGCCGGATGAGCTCTTCGCTCTTGCCTGAGAACATCGGGCCGGCGATGACCTCTATCCAACCTTGATCTGCGCGACGGTCCATGGTCGGTGACGATAGCAAAGGCCGGATCGCTGGACGCAGTCGCCCTCGGCCTACTGATCCGCCACTGGCGATCGACGACGGATCCACACGGAGTGCGCAAGGCCCAGCGCCGCGCTCATCGCGACGAATACTGTTCCGCCCGCTGACATGAACGGAAGCGGAAGCCCCGTTACGGGCATGATCCGTATCGTCATCCCGATATTGATGAAGATGTGGAAGGCGAACATCGAAGCAACGCCAGCCACCACAAGAAACGAGAACCGATCCTTGGCTGCAACGGCTATCGAAAGCAACCGGAACAGAAGAATGGAGAACAACCCGATGACAATCGCGCTACCGATGAAACCGAACTGCTCTCCGACCGCGGTGAAGATGAAGTCGCTCGATTGCACAGGTACGAACTGGAGGTTCGTCTGAGATCCTTCGAAGAGGCCCTTGCCGACAAGCCCTCCTGATCCGATGGCGATCTCTGACTGCACCTGGTTGTAGGACAGTGTCAACTCGTGGCTCCCCGGATCGATGAACGCTGTCAAACGGTCGATCTGGTAGCTCTTGATCAGCTTCAGTTGGAATACGCCCACTGTGCCGACGATCGTCGCAACGGTGAGGAAGCCGAGTTGGCGCATCGTCATCCCTCCCACGAAGAGCACGGCCAGAAGGACGAAAGCGAATACGAGCATCGTTCCGAGGTCAGGCTGGAGGAAGATCAACGCCGAAGGAATCGCGACAACGAGAATCCCTCTGGCAACTGTCCTCCATGAGAGAGGAATGCCTGAGCGGGCAAGCAGCGACGCGAGCATCAGGATCACAGCGATCTTCGAGATCTCCGATGGTTGGAATTGTATCGGGCCAAGATCGATCCACCGCTGGGCGACTCCTTCGCTGTCGCCCAAGCTGGTGAGGACAACTACGAGGAGCAGCGTTGAGCCGATGTAGATCGGACCCACGAAGCGTCGTACTTCGGTCAGGTCGACCGTCGAGACGATCGCGAACACGATGAAGCCAACGAGCACGAAGAAAGCCTGTGCCTTGAGTTCCCTGGTCGGGTCGAGACCTCGCGCTTCAAGTCCTGGAGCCGTAGCGGAATAGATCATGAGGAGTCCGAGGAGGGAGATCGCCACATACGTGATGATGAGGACAAGGTCCGGCCGCGCAAGCCCGTGCGGATCCATGAGGCCTTGCCTACCTCGTGTTCGCGTCGCAAACGACATCAGTCTGCGTCCAGTCCAGGCGCGATCGGGGTCACACCCTCGGGACCGTTCATCAGGAACTGAAACACCTGTCGTGCCACAGGAGCGGCGATCCTGCCGCCGCTACCACCTCGCTCGATGACAACGGAGATCACGTACTCCGGGTCGGTGACAGGCGCCACGCCGATGAAGAACGCGCTGTCGACCTGCCGAAAACGCTCCGACCTTGGCGCCTTGATGATCTCACCTGTACCGGTCTTACCCCCGATGAGTTCCACACCCTCACCGAAGTCCCGGAACGCGGACCGTGCTGTTCCCCGTTCCTGGTTGTTCACAACCTGCTGGAGATCCGCAAGAAGCAGTGTGGTCGTTCTTGGGTCGAGATCCATCTGGTTCAGGATCGTTGGTTGGTTCTCGGTGATCACGTTCCCATCCTGATCCACAACTTCCTCCACAACATAGGGTTGCCACACCGTGCCCCCGTTAACCATTGCAGCAAGACCGTTCGCCATCTGAAGCGGAGTTGCCAGTACTGCACCCTGGCCGACGGCCATGTCCATGAGGTCACCACCGACCCAGGACCCATCCTGGCGAACTCTGGGAGAACCATCACGCTGTTCGGAGATGAACCATGCCCTGTCCGGAATGAGGCCTTCACGCTCGAACGGAAGATCGATGCCTGTCGTGGAACCGAAACCAAAGCCGCGTGCATACTCCTGGAGCAGGTTCTCCTTGTCGATGCCAGAGTCGTCTCCGCGCTCGTTCCACAGTCTGAGCGCAACATCCCAGAAATACAGGTCGCACGACGCCTGGAGCGCACCATGGAGATCCAGAGGACCGTGTGCGCCGGGCCAGATCCAGTCGCGTTTCGTCTGGAAGGACCCATCGTTCAGGCGGAACCTGAACTCGCCGGTACACGAGTACTCGTCCGTATCTGAGCGCAACGGCAGTAGCGCGTCTTCGTCCTGGTCCTCAGGGTTGACAGGGGTCTGTGGACCGTCGAGCAGCGTCGTAGTAGACACCACGGGCGCGTCATCTTGGGTTGACCCGCCGGTCTGCTCTTCACCGATCTCCTTGTCCCCGACGCCACGGTTGATCGGGTAGTAGTTCTCTTCGAGCGCGAGCACATACGGAACCGTCTTGAACGTTGAGGCTGGTGCGTATTGGCCCTGGACTGCGAAGTTCGTGAACGCAGATACGGTTCCGAGCGAATTCCATTGGTCCACGCTCAACCCATCCACGAACGCTGTGGGGTCGAAGGTTGGATAGGAACTCATTGCGATGACCGCTCCGTCGTTTGGATCGAGTACGACCCCGACTGCTCGGATCGGACACCAGGGGTCGCTGTGGTTCAGGATCAATCGATCCTCTGAGATCTCAAGGACTCGAAGTGTTCCAGCGAACGGATCGTGGTCACCAACCTTGTACGACTTCCCCTCAACGACCACATGAGCGACGAGTTCACCATCGACGGTCGCTACCGACTCGAACTTGGCCAGGCGTGGCTCGATCCCTGTGACCGTCGCCGAACCCCCGTGTGGAATTGTGACGCGCTGCACCGGAACACAGATTCCGTCTGCATCGATGGGAAGACCTGAGTACAGCGAGGAGAGAACGTCCGCCTCGTCAACTTCGACGGGGCCGATACGCCTCTCTCCATCGTCAGGCGTCGTTGTCGTCGTCGGTTCACCTGCTTCGACTGCAGCGTCAAGCGCCTCTTTCTCCTCAAGAGCCTGCTCAAGGGCTTCTGCACGAGCATCGCGAAGTGCCTGGGCAACGCGTTGGTCGCGCGATTGCTCCTCGATCGCCAGACGACGCTCCTCCATCTCGAGCCTACGCGCCTGCATCAGGCCGTTCTGGAGCGAGGTCTGGAGCTGGGCTTGAACCTCCGAATCGATGGTGAGGATCAGGCTGCCTCCCGCAGATGGACTCACTTCGTTCTCGAGTGAGAGGACCTTGCGCCGAGCATCGACCTTGTATTCCACAACTCCGGGGACACCTTGGAGTAACTCGTCGTATGCCCTCTCGACGCCGGCCTTGCCGAGGAAGTCCTCACCGTTGATGTCATCTCGCTCTTCGAGGTCCTGTTCGTTCGGTTTCCCGATGTAACCGATCACATGGGCGCCGACCTCTCCAGCAGGGTATGTCCGGACGGGTTGAGGGATGACGTTGACGCCGGGAAACATCTCACGGTGCTCGAGGAGGAACGTCGCCTGGGCATCGGTGATATCCGTTGCAACGGTGATTTGACTGCCAAGGTTGGTCGCCGACAAGAGTTCCTCTATTTCGGAGGCCGGCTCATCGAGGAAAGCTGCGAGATTCTGGGACAGCGGCCCGCGCTCGTCTGCTTCGATGAGTGCCAGGTCGATGATGGCCGCCAGAGCAGATCGTGTCCCTGCAAGCTTCACCCCCTTCGAGTCCCAGATATCGCCTCGCGGCGCAGGTGTGAGCACAACCCTCACCTGATTGTCCTCAGCACGCGTCTCGTAGGCCTGTGCCTCGGTCACCTGCATGGTCCAGAGCCTGATACCCAGAATCGAGAAGAAGCCGATCATCACGAGGCCAAGGATTCCAATCCGCAGCGGACTCGTCATACTGCCCACCCTCGCTCTGCCGGCTTGAATACGCGCTTGAGCAGCCACATCAGGGGGTAGGCGAGCGCCAGGTTCCACACAGCGGGGAGAAAGATCTTCGGAAGCAACTGAGGTTCCGCGATCGTGTTCTGACCGAAGATCGTGCTCATGAGCACGAAGATCATCTGTGCCGCAACAGTAAGACCGAACACGATGGCACCCATCGCAACCGGACTCTGGACCATCCGTGGTCGCAACCTTGACGATACGTACGCGATGATGGTGAGCGTCATCGCCCACAATCCGAGTGTCCCACTGCCGATCAGGTCGACCAGTAGCCCAGCGGTAAAACCGAGCAGGATGTGGTACTCCGTCTCGACGAACGGCGCCAGGAGGATCACGATGAGTGTCACCAGGGCAGGAGCGACCCCAAGCGGCTGGATCTGACCAGCACCAAATACCGTCGTCTGGATCACGATCATGATCACCACAGCCAACAGCGATGTGACAACGCGTGAACGGCTCATCCCTCACCCTCCCCCGCAGTTGTGGTGGTCGAACCATCCGTTGTGGTGGTCGTCGAACCGTCGGTGGTGGTTGTGGACGATCCCTGAGAGGTCGTGGTCGAACCATCGGTCGTCGTCGTGGTCGTGGGATCTTCGCCACTTTCGATCGCGTCGTCGATCGGAGACCATCCAACGACCACCTTCACGAAGTCGATCTGGGAGAGCCTGGCGGCAGGGCTGACATCTGCACGCAGCACAAACCCAACTTCCGCATCCGTCGTCGTGTCTATCAGGCCAACAACGATGCCTGGGGGAAACCGGCTGCCGTCGGTGACAACGAGGTCTCCCTCGTACACGGGACTCAGCGGCCTGAACATCTCAAGGCGCAGCGGCCCATCTCCACGACCCGAGACGATTCCCGTTTCGTTGGAGGAGCGCACACGGACCCCGGCGGACACAAGAGGATCTGTGATCAACCGGATGCGTGCATCATTGGCGCTGACAAGGTCAACTCGGCCAACGAGACCGTCCTCATCCACGACGGCTTGGCCTGCGATGATCCCATCGCGGGCGCCTTTGTCGATGTATCGGACGTTATCGAACGCTGAGGCTCCCGACGCGTATATGCGCGCGGTCACCGTGATGAGGTTGTCCGCAACCTCCAACCCGTTGATCAACTCGAGTTGCAGAACCTTCTCCTCGAGAGCGGTGATCTCACGCAACTGGGCTTCGGCCTCATTGACCTGGGCACGGAGACGCTCGTTCTCGTCACGCAGTCCGGCGATATTCGAAATACCATCAATGAACCCGATCACAGGAGATACCACCCAATCCACACCCTTTTGAAACGGTGTGAAGACGGATTGGGTTCCCTCACGCAGCACATTCGTGACACCTTCACTCTCAGATCGCACGTCGAAGGTGGCAACAATGAAACCGATGATGACGAGCGCGATGAACAGGATCATCGGTCGGTCGAAACGCCGTCCGGATGAGGGGATCATGGCCGGGGGTGGTGCGCCTGACTAGGCGCGGCCAGAGGACTGCAGCACAACATGGAGAATGTCGAATTCTTCGAGACA
>JAMBLL010000052.1 GCA_023336765.1 Actinomycetes bacterium
GATTCCGTCGGATCTCGACACCATTCCTCCCGGGCCGTTCCTGGCCGGGTTTCTGTCGATCATTGATGTATCGAAGGTTTCGGGTTATGACCAGATCGTCGTGTTACGGGCCCACCAACGCATGGCATCGTTCAACCAGGCGGCAATGTATCAGGACATGGCTGCAGTGAATACCACCATGTTGACCCATGACGGGTATCCCCAGCCCGATGTTGAAGCTTCCGGTATGGCGGCAGCTGAGGTCAGGGTCGCACTCAGCCTCACACGGCACGCAGCCGATGTCGAGATGCAGTTCGCTCTCGAACTCCACCGACGCCTACCACGTTTGTTCGACATGCTGGCGTCTGGCAACGTCGATGTGAGGCGTGCCAAGGTGATCGAACGGGGCACCGCACACCTATCAGACACCATCGCGCAAGCCGTCGTTGACGGCATTGCCGACTTGGCACCTTCGTTGACAACAGGTGAACTGCGTGCGCGTCTCAGGACCCTCTGTATCGAGACCGACCCCGACGACGCAAAGCGTCGCTACGAATCCGCGACTGCGAACCGGAGGGTCGTCGTCGAGGCGACGGATGTCGGAACTGCAAATCTGTACGCACTTGACCTTCCGGCGGGTGAGGCAGTAGCGATCGGGAACCGTATCCACGCCGCTGCCTTGTCGCTCCACGGTACAGCCGACGAGAATCGCACGATGGACCAACTCCGCGCCGACATCCTCGTCGACTATCTCAACGGCATTGGTCCCGACTCCGCGCAACAGCGAGGGAGTGTGGATGTCAGCATCACGATGGAGTCATTGATCGGTCTCAGCGAAGAACCGGGCGACTTGGCTGGATTCGGGCCCGTCATAGCGGATGTGGTGCGCAGAATCGCTGAAGATGGTGATGGGGAATTGCGGGTCATCGTCTACGATGAAGCTACCGGGGAACCGACCCACGTCGTCACCCCCACGCGGCAACCGACAACCCAGCAACGGCGCCGTGTCCAGACACGTGACCACGTATGCGTGTTCCCTGGATGCCGCATGCCATCTCGGCGATGCGACATCGACCACACTGTTGCAGTAGCCGACGGTGGCGTGACCTGCGATTGCAATCTTGCACCACTGTGCCGCCACGATCACTGCATCAAACATCAACACGGCTGGACCTATCAGAAACTCCCGAACGGCCAATGGCAATGGATCACCAGGCTCGGGCACACGTACACCACCGCCGCGACACGCGCACCGCCCTGACACCACTTCCGGTGAGGATCCCGTTGCCCCATCGAAGAATGGCTGAAACTATCGACTGTGTCGGCGTCGTGTGTACATCGTTGCACGGCTCAGTCCAGTTCAGGACGGTCGCCTTCCTGGAGTCGGTCAACGATGACCTTGACTTCCTGGGCTCTCTCTCTGGTGGTGACCAGGAGAGCATCGGGTGTGTCGATGATCACGACATCATCGAGGCCCACAACGGCGATCAACCTGTCTCCACCGCGGATGTAGCTGTCAGCCACATCCTCTAGTTCAACGTCCCCCAGTGTGACATTCCCGTCCTTGTCCTTGCGTGAGATCGACCACAGCGACGCCCACGAACCGACATCGTCCCAACCAGGGTCAGTCGGAACCACTGCCGCAGACGTGGTCGGCTCCATCACGGCGTAGTCGATTGAGTCCGAGCGGCATGCACTGAAGGCTTCCGAATCGAGGTCGATTCTCATTCCGCTTCGCGTTGATCTCTGATAGGCCTGTTGTGCGCTCGCAGCGATATCAGGAGCGTGCAGTCGTAGTTCCTCGAGATATCTCGAGGCCAGGAACACGTACATACCCGAGTTCCACAGGTAGTCACCCGAGGCGACATAGGTCATTGCCGTGCTCTCGTCTGGCTTCTCCCGGAACTCAGAGACCAGGAAGGCTGTGTCAGATACAGCCTCACCGACCTTGATGTATCCGTAGCCCGTTTCGGCATGGGAGGGCGTGATCCCGAAGGTGACGAGGAATCCATCGTGTGCAACGAGCGATGCATGCTCAACCGCTGCGCTGAACGCTTCCTCATCAGCGATCGTGTGGTCCGACGGGAGAACGATCATGAGGCGGTCGCCTCTGGTTGCGATGATCTCGAGGGCGGCGACAGCAACAGCGGGTGCCGTGTTCCTACCGACAGGTTCGAGGATCAGCACAGGATCGTTCCGATCCGAGACGTGCATGTCCCGTTCGATCGCCGAGGCATGGTCTGTGTTCGTCACGATAATCGGGATGACACCTGGTGAGACGGCATCGATCCTTTCGACGGTTGCGGTGATCAGAGATCGGTCGCCGACCAGGGTCAGGAGTTGCTTGGGCATCGTTCGCCTCGATGCAGGCCAGAGTCGTGTTCCCATGCCTCCTGACAGGATGACAGGAACGATCTCATCGGGTGGACTCATTGATCCGCGCTCGCAAGTTGAACAAGCTCGGTCTCGCACTCAGGTGTACCGAAGATTGTGAGTACATCCTGAATTCTGATCGCCGTGTCACCGTGTGGCACGAGCACAGCGGTCCCTCTGCGGATCGAAACGAGAACGATGTCCGTCGGCCAGGTCACCTCAACGATCAGCTTGTTCGCGATTTCCGAGTCCTCTGCAACGGTGATCTCAAAGAAGTCTGCACCCGGTTGGGACCGTATCCGCTTGCGTTCCCGGTAGAGCTCTCGGCCCTTGGACATCGAGAGCGCCATCTCGTAGGCATTCACGACGGACACCCGTCTGAACATGCCAACCACTTTTTGATCCCCCTGGTCGCTGAGTACTGGCAACCTTCCGACTCCCATCGTTGCCATTCTCGCCAGTGCCACCGACACCGGTACATCAGGGGTGATCGTGATGGGTTCTTTCGACATCGCCTCACCAACGGTGATGTTCATGCTGGGTCCTCCAGCGGTCGCTATATCGGTAATGCTGATCACGCCGACGAGTTCATCCGCGTCGTTGACCACGGCTGCTCCGTGATGTGTCGTCATATCGAAGAACTCGGCGGCCTGTGCGAGTGTCTGCCATGGATGGAGAACACCGTCGAGGTCGTGCATGACATCGCGCACATCGATCGTGTCAAGGAGATCGATGTCTTCAGATTGTGGAAGCTGTATGCCCTGTCGCTTCAATTCCGCTTCGTACGCGGAGTCAGGGCTGAAACGGTCCCCGAGGAAGGTTGCGAGAGCTGCGGCGAGCATGAGGGGCAGCACCAATCCGTAGTTACCCGTCAGCTCGAATACAAGAATCACAGCGGTCAGCGGAGCTCGTGCAGTCGTGGCAAGTGTTGCCGCCATCCCGACCACGGCGAAAGCTCCCACCGAAAGTGATTCCATGCCAAGGTATGCCTCAGCGAAGATGGCGAATGCTGCACCGAATGAGCCACCAACGACAAGGCTCACCATGAATTCGCCCGCCGAGCCGCCGCCTTCTCTGGTTAACACCGAGGTAGCGATTTTCGCGAGGCCGATCAGCGCGAGCGTCCACCACACATAGGTACCAGCATCCGAAATGCGGAGCAGGCTGTCCAGGAAGTTGAGGCCGGTCCCGAGCGATTGCGGCCAAACAACACCGATCAGCGCGACCGAAAGGCCGTAGATAAGTGGCCTGGCCCAGCCAGGAATCCGTTCTGGCAGGTGATGCTTGGCGGCGAAGGCTTCGGTTCTGAGGAACAAGATACCGGTCCCGACGGCCAGAACCGCAAGAAGTGCGTACCAGAACAACTCGGTGGGGTCGCCGAGATCGTGCGGAGGCGCCGTCAAGATAAGCTCTTGACCGATGAGAAGATTGGTGGTTACAGCTGCTCCAACCGACGCGATGACCACTGCATTCAGATGTCGGATCGCGAAGGAGCCCAGGATGACTTCCATCGCAAAGAGCATTCCGGCGATCGGTGCGTTGAATGACGCACCGATCGCGGCTCCTGCGCCTGCAGCGACCAAGCTCCGGATGTGATCATGGTCGAATCCAGTCATCCGCGCGAGCTTGGACCCGATGATTCCGCCGATGTAGGCGACAGGCCCCTCACGGCCACCGGACCCACCCATACCCAGGGTGAACGCGGTTGCGACGATCTTGGGGATGAACTGCTTCGTTGGGAGATACCCACCGTGGAGTGAAAGACCGACCATTGTTGCTGCAACGCCCCCTCCCGAGATCCCCGGGCCAAAGCTCCTATTGAGTAGCCACGAGATGAAGAGACCCGTTGGCACGAGTACGAGGACCGCCCACTTGCCCCAACCGCTCCAGATCGCAAAGTTGATAGATCCCTCTGAAATGAGCCTGATCAGGACAGCAAGCGCAGATGTGGCCATGCCGACAAGGATGCCGAGGATCATCGAGGCCATGAGGAATCCCGCCGTGCCGCGCGCACCGATCTCGGTCTTGAACTTCTGGAGGAGCGACTGCATGACGAGGAGGGTACTTGGTAC
>JAMBLL010000053.1 GCA_023336765.1 Actinomycetes bacterium
CGGTGCAGCCTTGGATGCTGTGCTGGCGAAGGTCGAGAGAAGCCTGGCTGTGATGCTCGGGGCGATGAGCGCATCGCCTTCGGCTGCGGCATGGATCGCTTGTACGAGCAGTTCGGGGCCGGCATCCTTGAGCAGGAAACCCCTGGCACCTGCCTTCAGGGCGCCGTGGACGTACTCGTCGAGGTCGAAGGTCGTGATGATCACGATCGCCATCGGATCCTCAACGTCAGGCCCTGCCAGGACCCGGGTCGCCTCGAGGCCATCCATCTCAGGCATGCGGATGTCGAACAGGCACACATCGGGGCGAAGCTCTCTCGCCAGGACGACAGCCTGCTTCCCGTCAACAGCCGTCCCGACCACCTCGATATCCGGCTGTGCGTCGAGGATCATCGCAAGTCCTGTGCGAACCAACTCCTGATCGTCTGCAACGAGGACACTGATCGTCATGTTGCGCCACCCGACTTCGGGATCACAGCAGTGACCGTCCAACCCCGTGTCGCGCCCGGACCAGCATCGAATGTCCCCCCGAGAAGCGTGGCCCGCTCCTCCATCCCGACGATCCCGTACCCAGATGACGACCGGCCTGCCCCGATCTGGGTACCGTCGTCGGCAACCGTCAGCCGGACGTCGCTATCGCCGCCGGCCACCAGAACCTCGACGTGGGCAGCACCACGGGCATGCCGAACGGCGTTCGTGATCGATTCCTGGGCGAGGCGATAGATAGCAGTATCGACCGATGGTGGCAGATCCCCAAGGTCGCCAGACAGTTCGACCTCAATGCTCGGAACGCTCCCCGTGTTGCTCGCGAGCCGTTCGATATCGGCCACTCCGCGCTGTGGGCCGAGGTCGGCTGCCTGATCGTCGCGGAGTGCCCCGACCATCACGCGCATCTCGGCGAGCGTGCGCGATGCCTCCTCCTCGATCACCGCAAGGGCATCTGCTGCGGCATCGGGATGGGCAGCTGCAACGGTGTAGCCCGCCTGTGCTTGGATCACGATCGCCGATACATGGTGTGCAACGCTGTCATGGAGTTCACGTGCCAACTGCTCGCGTTCGAGCAGTTTGATCCTGTCGATCTCACTGGCTCTGGCACTCGTCTCATACCGCACCAGTGCGCCGAGCGCGGCCGGAAGTATCAGGAACAAGGTGCTTCCTATCAGCGGTTCGAGGATGACACTGGTCGTCGAACCGATCAACGCGGCTGTCACACTGCTGACCAGGGCTGTGACCACGATGATCCCCATCCCGATCGCGGCATTCTTGCCCGATGCCCAACGGAAGAGCGCGTAGGGAAGCAGGACAATGACCACGGAGACGTACAGGCCGAAGTCGCCGACACCGGCAAGGGCCGCAGCGACGGTCGCAACGGTCACTATCCCGAACACGGTCACGACCACAGCCAGAGGGTACGTTCGGCGCCACAACAACGCAACGATCATGCCGATCGCAAACACCAGGGCCAGCCCCGGCCACACCACGTCATCGCGAAGTGCGATCTCGAGGATTGCTACGGGCACGAGAACGCCGACGAGCACCCAGTCCCGCCACACCCGCACCGGCGGATCGGGGACACGGGGCTGGGCGAGCAACGATCGTATGGAGTCCCTCATGGGAACCATGGTACGTGGTGTCGTCATTGGACGCATCGGCCGAAAGGCCGATTCGCGAATCGATCGTTCGGCCAGCGAAAGTCAGGCCAATCGCCTGATGTACTCGGAAGCGCCTTCCCGCATCATTGCTCCCAGGACCACCACTCGAGGAGATACACGATGCAACGGTCGACAGGAACGGCAACCAATCGCACACGAGCAACGATGTCACAGTCGTTGTACCGACTGGGACGGCTCGCAGCCAAACGCCCATGGACTGCAATAGGGATTTGGCTCCTCGCTTCTGTGCTCGTCATCGGAGCGGCAGGCATCTTCGGTCAGGAACTCGATGACTCGTTCGAGGTTCCCGGCCTCGACTCCCAGCTAGCTACCGAACTGCTTGCTGCGGCGCAATCGGATTCAGCAGGGCCGACGGCCCAAATCGTGTTGACACCGCTCGACGAGAGCGCCACATTCTTCACCTCGCCAGACGCTCAGCGAGCACTGGCGGCCGTCCAGGCGGCGGCAGACGACCTGCCGAACGTGCTTGGTGCAAGCGATCCTGCCGCGGATCTCGCTGCCGGGCCCGAGGCCGCCGTTGCAAGCGGCTCGGTGTCGCGAGACGGACGCATCGCGCTCATCCGTCTCCAGTACACGGTGGCCGAACATCTCGACGCCGCGGACCTTGAGAACCTCAAGGCGTTCGTCTTCGACGCGCGGGAACAGTATCCGCTCCAAATCGAGATGAACGGTGACCTGTTCTTCCTGTTCGAAGAAGCTGAGACGAGTGCGACCGAGATGATCGGACTGGTCGCTGCAATGATCATCCTCCTTCTTGCCTTCGGATCGCTCATTGCAATGGGTCTCCCCATCGGCATGGCCCTGTTCGGACTTGCCCTCGGCATCAGCTCCATGTCGCTGATCAGCTACCTCATAGAGATCCCAGGATGGGCACCCCAACTGGCCGCCATGATCGGCCTCGGTGTCGGCATCGACTACGCCCTGTTTCTCGTGACCAGGCATCGTGAGTTCCTCGCCCGTGGGATGACCGTCGAGGAGGCGGCAGGTCGATCCGTTGCGACTGCAGGCCAGGCCGTGATCTTCGCAGGTGGCACCGTCGTGATAGCGATCCTCGGCCTTGCGGTCGCCGGCGTCCCTGCGATAACCGCAGCCGGTATCGCCATCTCGGTCGTCGTCCTGATCATGGTGGTTGCATCCGTGACGCTGCTCCCTGCGTTCCTCGGCCTCTCCGGCCACTGGATCAACCGCCTCGGGATCCACCGAAGGCATCAAAGCGATGGTCGCAGGATCGGGTTGCGATGGAAGCGATGGGGTGAGCACGTCACGAGCCATGCGTGGGCGTACACCATCGGCACCACCGCCTTCCTCCTGTTGCTGGCAGCCCCTGTGTTGTCGCTACGCCTCGGCTTCCCCGACGAGGGCACCCAACCCGAATCACGGACCGAACGCCGTGCGTACGATCTCGTCGCCGACGGATTCGGCCCGGGCATCAATGGCCCGCTGGTCATAGCCATCGACATCGCCGGAGACCCGGACGCCCTCGATCGTCTGAACAACGCGATTGCCACCGACGAAGGTATCGCAGCGGTTGTTGGCCCAAATGTGAATCGGGAAGCCGGGGTCGCGACGCTGCTTGCGTTCCCGACAACAGCACCACAGGATGTCGCAACCGTCGAGACCATCGAACGCCTACGAACCGAGGTCTTCCCTCCGATATTCGACCAGAGCCCCGCACGGGCACACGTCGGGGGAGCAACCGCGACCTACGCCGATATCGGGAACCAGGTCAACGACCGTCTGCCGATTTTCATCGCAGCCGTCCTCGTGCTGTCGTTCCTGCTGCTCATGCTCTTGTTCCGATCGATCCTCGTGCCATTGAAGGCAGCGCTGCTGAACCTACTCAGCATCGGAGCCGCCTACGGCGTGCTCGTCATGGTGTTCCAATGGGGATGGGGCAAGGACCTCATCGGTCTCGAATCGACGGTGCCGATCGTCTCGTTCATCCCCATGTTCATGTTCGCCATCCTGTTTGGGCTCTCGATGGACTACGAGGTGTTCTTGCTGTCACGTGTCCGTGAGGAATATCTCCTCACCGGTGACAACGACGGCTCGGTGATCCACGGGATCGCAACCACAGCAAAGGTGATCACATCGGCCGCCCTCATCATGATCGCCGTGTTCTTCGGGTTCGTCCTCGGCGAGGATCCCACGATCAAGATGTTCGGTCTTGGCCTCGCAACGGCGATTTTCGTCGACGCAACGATCGTTCGCATGATCCTTGTGCCGGCAACGATGAAACTGATGGGTGACGCCAACTGGTGGCTGCCTGGCTGGCTGGACCGCCTATTGCCGACGATCGATATCGAGGGTGAATCCAGCCTTCCCGAACCCGAGATGGAACCAACCGTCGACCCAGATGAGAACCTCGTAGATGCCTTGGTCTAGGTGTTGAGAGCTCAGACGGCGAGTGGGTCGGTCCAGGACAACCCGTCGAACCTTGCAAAGTCACGGTCGGTGGTGATGAACTCGCATCCCGATTCGATTGCGATCGCAGCGAGATAGGCGTCCGGGATCAGGTTCCCCGTGGCCCGGGCGTCGAGGCACAGTCCGATGAAGATGTTCCAGTGGCGTGCCCCAGGCGTGATCGACACGGCTTGGGGTACGCCACCGACGGCTTCAAGGAACTCGATGGCATCGACGAGTGACGATGGCGTCCTGAAGACCCGGCGGTGCGTGACGATCCTGAGGAAGCCGCTCTGCACAACGGATGTGAGGCCGAACGCCGCGGGGCTTGCCATGGCATCCTCGAGGATCGCTCTGCAGGGTTCGTGGTGTTCTGCGTCCTCGCGGTACGCGTTAACCAGGATGTTGACGTCGAACAGTTTCACCGGCCAGCATCCATCTGGTCGAGTAGTGCGGCGTTGCTGTCGAGGTCCACTCCGGCGTGGACCCCGTCGCCGCTGAAGATCGGCAGGTCTGGGGGGGAGGTGCCTTCGACATGGTCACGGATGGCAAGTTGGTGACGCACGGCGTCCTCAATGAATCGGGTTAATGTCTGGCCTGCACCGACAGCGGCTGCTTTTGCCGCCTCAAGCAGATCATCATCCATGCGAATCGTCGTTCTCATATGTCAGAACATATCATATATGCATCAATATGTCACTAAGTTCCTGTAACCTCGTGAAGGAACGACACGACCTCCTCGATCATTTGGGGCCCGTGGGACAGTGCGGCGTCGTTGTGGTCGGCACCCTCAATTGTGATGAATGCCTTCGGACCGATCGCTGCTTCGTAGAGTTCTTTGCTCTGGGAGAACGGGACGATGGTGTCCTGTGAACCTGCGATCACAAGGGTGGGCACATCGAGCGTTGCGATCGTGTCGATGTTCGGGTACCGGTCTCGCAGGAGGAGGTCAGTCGGGAGGAACGGGTAGTGGCTTTTGGCTACGTCGGGGAGCGATGTGAACGGTGACCTCAGGACGAGAGCCGATGGGGGATGCTCCTGTGCCACAGCGATCGCGACGCCAGCACCAAGAGACTCACCGAAGTAGATCAGCTTTGCCGGGTCGACTTCTGGACGGGACTCGAGGTAGACGACGGCAGCGTCTGCATCGAGGAGGAAGCCTTCCTCAGAGGGGCTACCAGGGTTGCCACCGTACCCGCGGTAGTCCATGAGGAGTACCCCGTACCCCCGCTCGGTGAATGCCTGTGCGAGCGGAGCCCTGTCCTCACGATTGCCACCGTTGCCATGGAATGCCAGGATCGTGGAACCGTTCGGAGTGTCTGAGGCAGGGATCCACCATGCGGTGAGTGTCAGTCCATCATCGGTCGTGAACGTCGCTTCCTCGGCATCAGCTGAGACCGTCGATGCCGCACCGACTGCCTGGGTAGGGAAGTAGATGAACCTGCGTTGCGCAGTCCAGAACAGGCCACCCACGGCGACCAACGATGTCCCGACCACGGCAAGGATCTTCACGATGGGTCGCATGGGCTGGCACACGGATGGGTGCACGGGTGAGGAGTCACGTCGTTCATGTCATAAGCATCGCACGAACGACCCAGTTTGCGCGCACGTCCAGTGAGCGTTCTCAGGGCGTTGCCCAGGACCACGGCTCGGTGCTGTGGTCGACCTCTACGATCCACGGCTGGTACTCGTCATTGTGTGGCAGGCTCGAACCGGCATCGATCCGTACCTCGACGCTGCGGTGAACGATCGGCGTGTCCGAACGTTCATCATCCCAGCTTCGGGCCTTACGGCGGAACAACTTCTTCATCCCCTGTCCTCGAGAGTCGTGCATCTTGGCAGTTGCATCCTCGGTGATCTTCACCTTGTGATCGGAGTAGATCCTGATACCACACTCCACCGCCTGGTCGGTCAGCCAATTGAGAGAGATATCAGAAAGTCCATGCTCGCTGTACCCACCGCCGACATCGGTGTGCATCCCTGTGAACCAGACCTGGTGCACGGTTTGATGGTCCATGCACTCTGGTTCCCACAGGACGGGATGGAACGTCTTGCGCTCATCATCGATCGCGAGTGCCTGGACCGCGGTCTCGACACTCTCGCTCAGCTTCAGATCGTGGAACTTGTGCTGGAAAGGTGAGAATCGATCGAGAACTGCCGATGCTCGGGCCCATGGCAGTCCGAGAGCCGCGACTGTGTCGTAGCATCCGAGGAACCTGATCCGGGTCCACATCGTATGGTGCCGCTTCACGAAGGCCTCGGCCCGGTCATCGAGTGGCTCATCCGACCGCTCTTTGTAGATGTTGTATGCCTGATCGATGAGTTTGGGTCGTGACCTCGGCAGTATTCCGAAGTGATGGATGATCGATGAGAGACTGCGCATAGTGGCTGCACCCCGACTGAAACCGATGAGGTAGATCCGGTCGCCAGCCTGAAAGTGCTCGACGAGGAACGCGTACGCCTCCTTGATATTGTGCGAGATTCCCATCCCGCCCACATTGCCAGTGACCTTGCGAAAACCTGTTCCAAGGCCTGGGTCGTAGAACACGATCTGTTCGTCTGTGCGATCCTCGAGCATGTTGAACAGCTGGTAGACATTCGAGTTCTTGCCTTCCTTCTTCCCGCCTTCCTGCCCTGTGCCATCCGAGAGAATGACTATGTTCTTGCCCATGTGATCCTCATTTCGCCGTGCGTCATCGATGATCGCATCGTAGCCAGAGCGTGTCGACGATGCAGATGCCGTGAGATCGGCCATTGGCTGGCTGGAGCGCAGTTGGAGTTCCGATGGATGTCTCTGCCGAGAGCGACAACGCTGAGCTGGACGCGTCCCATTGTGGGGGTCGGCTGCACGCGAAGAGGAGAGTTGACCTGGGTGGACGATCAACCCTCCTCGCGGTCACCCTGGTATCTGGAGGGGATCCCGGGTGCAGAACGTGTGAAGTGTTCCTTCATATTCTAGGCACATAGCCTCGAGTTTGTAAACGTTTACCGTATGGCATACAATGAGAGCGGAAATCGATTACCGAGGTACATGATGGCAACGATTCGAGACGTCGCAGAGTTGGCGGGAGTTTCCGTCGCAAGCGTCTCGCGTGTCATGAATAACAGCCGGGGTGTCCAGGCCGAAACGCGTCGAAGCGTTGAAGAGGCCTCTCTTGAACTCGGGTACGTGCCCAACGAAGCCGCCCGCAGCCTGAA
>JAMBLL010000054.1 GCA_023336765.1 Actinomycetes bacterium
GATTTACGATTTACGATTTACGATCTACGTTCATGCTGCAACCCTGACAATGGCGACTACGAGCAGGGTAGTTGCGACGACACCTACGACCACGCCTGCTCCCCAGAGCCATCGTTGGCGAACGATGGGGGCCAACCCTGTGACCGCGATGGCTACAGCGGCGATGGTGGCTGCGATCGCCAGCAGCAGGTGATTCGATCCAGAGGCGAGGGCTGAAGCCTCCGCAGATTCACCTTCTGCCTCGAGCTCCATCTGCTCAGCCTCGATCCTCTCGATCTGCTCGATCTCAACAGCGCTCACCGGTTGATCGAGGGCTCTCTGGATATCGTGCTTGGTGCGAAGGAGTTCCGCGGTCAACTGGTCAGTCTCAGCGATCGACAGATCGATGATCTCTTCAGTTCTATCGATCAGGGTCTCGTGGGCGGTCATACCGGCGAGGAGTGCTGACACTGCTGTAACTACCGACAGAACAAGGATCGTGAAAGCCACACCCCGAAACCATGTCGGAACGCTTTCAGAGATGTCCTCGAGGGCCAGTTCTGCAGCGGTTTCGGATCCGGTACCAAAATCAGTCACCCGCGTACGCTATCAGGAGCGAGCGCGACAGTGTGTATCGCTCATTCGACGATTCGCTCCCGGATCGCTGCACCGATAGCTCGATTATTGGGCCTGTGAACTGTTGACCGTCAACTGTGAACTGTCCCCTGTTCTCAGATGGCATGCTGCGAGGTGATCTGGGCCGTCGTCGCCTGGGAGAAGCTTTGGAACATCCACATTGCACAGGCCGTCCTGTGCAATCGGACACCTCGGGTTGAAGAAACACCCCGGAGGCGGGTTGATGGGGGAGGGCACCTCACCCTGGAGAATCTGCCGGTTGCGTGGTCTGTCCGGATCGGGAATCGGAATCGCCGAAAGGAGTGCCTCGGTGTAGGGGTGAAGAGGATGCTCGTACAGGCGCTCCCTGCTTGTGATCTCCGCGATCCGTCCGAGGTACATGACTGCGACCCTGTCACTCACATGCTCGACAACAGCCAGATTGTGTGCAATGAACAGCACGGTCAGGTCAAGCTCTGATTGGAGTTCCTTGAGAAGGTTCAACACCTGAGCCTGGACGGACACATCGAGGGCCGATACCGGCTCATCGGCTACCACGAGGTCCGGCTTGAGTATGAGGGCCCTGGCGAGTCCGATCCGCTGCCGTTGACCCCCGGAGAACTCGTGGGGATATCGTCCGGCATGGCTCGCCTGAAGCCCGACGAGTTCGAGCATCTCCGTGACACGCTGGTGACGTTCGTCCTTGCTCTTGACGCCGTGGAGTTTCAGACCCTCACTGATCGACGTACCGACCTGAGACCTCGGATCGAGGGATGTGTACGGATCCTGGAAGATGATCTGTGCCCGTTTGCGGAAGGGCTTGAGTTCGGAACCTTTGAGGTGGGTGATGTCCTGGCCATCGAAGATGATAGTGCCTGACGTTGGTTCGAGAAGGCGCACGAGCGTGCGGCCGAGTGTTGTCTTCCCGCATCCGGACTCACCGACAAGACCCACGGTTTCGCCCCGTTGGATCGTGAGGTTCACACCCGACACAGCGTTGACGGTCGCGACCTGTCTCTGGAATGCACCGCCGTGGACGGGGAATTCCTTGACGAGGTCCTTGATGATGACGAGCGGATCGCTCTTCCCTGTCTGGGGAGTTCCGTTCGGATCGGTTTGGTCACCCATCGGAATTCTCCGGTGTGTGCAGCCAGCAGCGAACGCTGTGTCCTGGAGAGATCTCGACCAGTTCGGGTCGTTGCTCGTTGCATATCGTCAGGTCATGCTCGACTCTTGCCGCGCAACGGGCGGCGAATCGGCATCCGTCTGGTAGGTCTATCAGGGACGGGACGACGCCAGGGATGGTCTCGAGGGTGTCCGTCGGTGCACCGAGGACTGGGATCGATGCGAGAAGTCCTTGTGAGTAGGGGTGGAGCGGATCGTTGAACAGGGTGCTCACGTCGGTCTCCTCCACGATCTCGCCTGCGTACATGACCGCAACGCGGTCCGCCATCTCTGCGATGACACCGAGGTCGTGGGTGATCAGAATGACCGCTGTACCCGAGGTCTCCTGAAGATCTCTGATGAGGTCCAGGATCTGGGCTTGGATTGTCACATCGAGAGCGGTCGTTGGCTCGTCCGCGATGAGAAGTTCGGGTTCACACGACAGCGCCATGGCGATCATCACACGTTGGGCCATCCCGCCCGAGAGTTCATGAGGGTACGCCTTGGCCCGAGATTCAGGGTCGGGAATACCGACGCTTGTGAGGCTCTCGACGACCTTCTCCTGTTCCACATTCTTCGACCAGTCCCTGTGGAGTTTGAAAACCTCCTTGATCTGGACACCTGATCGTTGGACGGGGTTCAGAGCAGATCCTGGTTGCTGAAAGATCATCGACATATGTTCGCCGCGCAACCCTCTGACGTCCTTGGGTGTGAGCGCCCCGAGGTCCTTGCCATCGAATGTGATCGTGCCAGCAACGACCTCTCCCGGCTTGGGCACCAGACCCATGATCGAAAGCGACATGACGGACTTTCCACAGCCGGACTCCCCGACGACGCCGAGAACTTCCCCCCTGTCGACATGGATATCGACCCCATCGACTGCCTTGACGACTCCGTCGCGCGTATCGAAATGGGTTTTGAGACCTCGAATCTCGAGAAGACGCTCGCCTGCAGGTGGCATCGTCTCCGGCGGCACGATCGTGACCTGGGACTTGGTTGCGTCTGTCATTTGTTGAGCGATGGGTCGAGAGCGTCACGCAGTCCGTCACCCATGAGGTTGAATCCCAGGACGGTGATCATGATCATGAGACCTGGGAAGAAGACGAGGTGGGGCGACGTGAACACGTTGTTTCGCTCAGTCGCGAGCATCGTTCCCCACTCGGCCAGGGGTGGCTGAGCCCCCAAACCCAGGAACGACAATCCGGCAGCTTCGAGGATGGCCGTTGCAACACCGAGCGTTGCAAGGACGACAAGTGGTGTCAATGCGTTCGGAAGAACCCTGCGGATGATGATCTGTCGACCCGAGGCTCCCAACGCTTTGGACGCAGCCACGAAATCCGTCTCCTTGATGGACAGAACCTGGGCGCGAGTGACGCGCGCGTATGCAGGGATGCTCACGACCGCGATTGCGATGAGCGCGTTCTGAAGGCCAGGACCAAGCACTGAGACGATCACGAGCGCGAGAAGAAGGGAAGGGAAACCCAGAATCACATCCATGATCCGCATCGTGACGTTGTCGAACCATCCACCCACGTATCCCGCAATGGCACCGAAGAACGTCCCGACGACGAGAGCGATGGTGACGGTGAAGAAGCCGAGCGTGAGGCTCACCCGTGCGCCGAACACGATTCTCGTGTATTCGTCACGTACGTTCGCGTCCGTTCCGAGGATGTGCTGAGGCTGATCAGGGTCACAACCGAAAATGTGCACACACGGCTTCTCGCGTGGGCCGACATCCTCTTTGCCGATGAGTACCTCGTTCGGGTCATATGGCGAGATCATCGGTGCGAAAACGGCGATGATGATCAGGAACGTCACGATGCCGAGGCCGATCATTCCCGACCTGCGACCGCGGAAGCGCCTGAGGGTGAGGGCCCACTGGCTGGATGGCTTCTCCGTGAGCATGTTGGCGTCCTGGAGGTTCGCCTCGAGTATTTCGACGGTCTTCTTCGTACCCATGGACTACTTCACCCGAATCCGGGGATCGAGGTATCCATAGGAGATATCGACGAGCAGGTTCACGATCACATACCCAGCAGCGATGACCACGGTGAAGCCCTGGACGACGGCGTAGTCCCTTCCGATGATCGCGTCGAACAGGGCGGTGCCAACTCCCGCAAGCTTGAACACGGTCTCTGTGAGTACAGCGCCCCCGAGGAGGAGGCCCATCTGGAGTCCGATGATCGTAACGACTGGGAGGAGGGAGTTCCGAAGGGCGTGGCGCGTGACAACTCTGCTTTCCTTTGCACCTTTGGAACGAGCGGTACGGATGTAGTCCTTGTTCATCGCTTCGAGCAGTGAGCTGCGGGTTATGCGTGCGATGATCGCAAGGGGGATCGTTGCAAGGGCTATCGCAGGAAGGATCATGTGACGGATGAGATCCCAGAAGATGGCCCACTGAGCTGTGATGAACGTATCGAAGATGTAGTGGTTGGCGATGTACTCGTTGAACCTCGCCCAGAAGGTGCCCTCGGTGAGATTCCATCCCCAGGCCTCGTAGTAGGGCACGGGGAAGACGCCAGCCGATAATCGACCTCCCGGAGGCAGGGCAAACGGTGTGTCCTTGAGTACTACAGCAAATAGGTAGGCGAGCATCAGGCCAAGCCAGAAGACAGGCATGGACACACCGATGTTCGCAAGGGCCATCGTGCCGCTATCGACGGCTGTGTTGTGCTTGCGCGCTGCGAGGATTCCAAGAGGTACGCCGCCCACAACAGCGATGAACAGGGCGGACATGGCAAGTTCTGTTGTGAGTGGAAGCCGTTCGATGAGGAGTTGGGTCACCGGTCGAGAGAAGCGGACCGATTCGCCGAGGTTGAATGTGAGGACGTTCTTCATGTAGATGCCGAGTTGGACGAAGACCGGATCGTTGAGGCCGTTGGCTTCGTTGAACTCGACGCAAGCCTCTGGGGTTGCTCGTTCGCCGAGCATCGAGGTGCAGGGGTCTCCTGGGATCGCTCGCATCAACAGGAACACGACGATCATGATCCCGAGGAGTACCGGGATGGCGAGAAGTGTACGTCGTGTGATGAAACTGAGCATGGGTTCCTAGACGGTCAGGGTAGACGAGTGGGGGAGGCGTGAACCTCCCCCACTCGTCATTTCGATTCCTTGATCAGCCGTCCGTTGCCGGAGCGTTGATCAGACCGTTCCATAGGTAGTCGTAGTACTCGAACACACCGCTGTTACCCACGTGCAGCGGGTTGGCTGCATCGAGTCCAGCGGAGAACGAAGCAACGACGTCGTTGGCGTCGAAGCTCGTGCCGTCGTGGAAGACGACGCCCTGGCGCAGTGAACATGTCCACTGTGACAGGTCAGCGTTCGGTACACATTCGGTGGCCAGCTGTGGCTGAACCTGACCGTCGTTCGTGTACGAGTACAGAGCCTCGACGACCTGTGCACAGGCACGCAGCGACTCGCCGTCCGTCTCGTCTGAGCAATACAGAGAGATCGGCTCGTTGCCCTGCATGAACACGAGTGTGTCTGTTCCGTTGTCCCAGAAGTTGAACATGACCTGACCCCATGGTGGGGCATAGGCGCCGCTCACACCAGCAGTAGCACCGAAGGCGCTGGCTGCGTGGGCGATCGGAACCATCGGAACGGATTCCTTGATGGCGTTGTTCGCTTCTTCGTACAGCGGGGCTGCCTCGGCCGCAGATGCGGTCTGGGATGCCGTCTTGAGCGGTGCATAGATCGCCTCGATGGGATCACCGAACTGCAGGTTCGTATCCGCAAAGTGGAAGTCGAGGAAGTTCGTGACGTGCGGGTAGTCACCCGTCCAGCCGAGAAGGTGGATGCCATCGAGTTCACCAGCAGACGATGCCTGGATGAATTCGCCGGATTCCATCACTATGACCTCTGCCGTGATGTTCAGGTTCTCCTTCAACTGTGCCTGGATGTCTGCAGCAACGTTGCCAGGTGTTGGCAGGTAGCCACGTGTCACATCGCGGTAGTAGATCTTCGTCTCGAACCCGTCGCCGAGTCCCGCACTCTCTAGGAGAGCCTGGGCAGCTGGAACGTCGAAGTCGTACCACTCGTCGCCCTCGCAACCGTTCTCAACGGAGCACGGTGTGAAGTGCGATGCGGTTTCAGACCCTGGTGGGTAGAACGTGTCGACGAGTCGTTGGCGATCGATACCGAGCGCAACTGCCTTACGGACATCAACGTTGTCCCACGGTGTGAACGTGTTGGTGAAGCCCATGTAGAAGATGTTCGGCTCAGGCTTGTCCAACAGGACGAGGTTGTCGTCAGCCTCGATCGTTGCAAAGTCCTCCGGCGACGGGAAGGTCATACCGTCCGCGTTGCCGCTCTGGAGTTCGATGAGACGGCCGGCGCTCTCCGTTGCCCACTTGAGGACGGCGGTCTCATGAGGAGCTACCTGTCCGTAGTAGTCCGCATTGCGTGAGTAGACGACTGAATCGCCACGGACCCACTCTTTGAGCGAGTACGGGCCGGTACCAATCGGATTGTCGAGTGGTGCTCCACCGGTTGCCTCGAGGTGCTCGGACGGCTGGATGCCGAATACACCGAACGCGATCTGGGCGAGGAACGCCGGGTGAGGACCACAGAGTGTGAACTCCACGGTGAACTCATCGAGCGCCGTGATGCTGTCCACGCGGCCCCCATAGTCACACCCACCGGCCTGGAGGCTTTCGCCTACGAAACCTGGGTCTGGTGCAACTGTTGTTGCCGCTGCTGCTGCCGTTGTCTCGGTCGTGTCCTCAGCCGGTGCCACTGTCGTTGCTGTGTCGGCGGTGCCGGAATCAGTGTCATCACTGCTTCCAGAACACGCCGAAGCGACGAGTGCGAGCGCCAGCAAGAGGGCGAACCACACTGCTTTGCGTCTCATATTGATGAGCCTCCATGTTGTTGTTTTCTCCACAAGCCGACCTCCCGGGTCGGCGTATGTGTCCACGCTAGTGGTGATACGGGAATCAGACAATTGCTTCGTGCCCGTATTAGTCCTCCCTCGGCTCTTTGGACGCGGGGGAGATGGCCGAGCGCAGCGAGGTCGGAGGGGGTGACCAGGACCAGGTTCTTTTCCTCCCTCGGCTCTTTGGACGGGGGAGGTGGCCGAGCGCAGCGAGGTCGGAGGGGGAGACCATGAGGATCCACTGGGCATGAGCGGTTCAAAGCACAGGTCTGA
>JAMBLL010000055.1 GCA_023336765.1 Actinomycetes bacterium
ACTCCTTGAACTCATCGATGCAGGAGCCCAGATTGTCGATGTGCTTCCCGAACGTGAGTTCAACAGCGGCCACATCCCGGGAGCGGTGAACATCCCACTCAAGACTCTCACCACTGAAACGGTTTCGATCCTCAGGCGCGACAAGCCTGTCGTTGTGTATTGACACGACGGATTGTGAGACATGTCTCCACGAGCCGCGTGCCGGCTCGACGCTCTCGGATTCGAACAGGTCCACGATTACACGGCCGGTATTGCCGACTGGAAAGCGGCAGGACTTCCCCTTGAGGGATCGACCACAGATGTGCAGCAGGTAGTCGACGCAACGCGTCCCGACATCCCGACCGCAAAGCCCGATGAGATGCTCGGCACCGTGTGGCAACGGACGGAGGCAGCCGGATGGGATGAGGCCATCGTTGTTGACTGTGACGGGATTGTCATCGGTCGGCTTCGCGGTCGCACCTGGAGTCATGACACAGACGTTCGTGTGGTTGACGTGATGGAGTCGGGGCCAACAACCGTGCGACCCAACGGTGCCTTGGCGCCTCTGGTGGATCGGATGGAGGAGCGAGGCACGAAGCTTGTCACCGTGACCGATCCCCAGGGCGTGCTCATCGGTGTTCTCGTCCGGCAAGAGGCGCAGCGCCTTGTCACGGGTGAACCTCCCGGACAGATCTGGGTCGACTGCGACGGGTGCCCCGGCCAATGGAAGCTACAACCATCCAACCCGGCCGCCCAGCCCTGAGGTGGCTCGCTAATAGAGTCAGATCCATGATCCGTTGAGTTCGCCACGAGATGCCAGACGACATGTACCAGGCTCTTGTTGATGAGGGAATGATGGATACGTACGAGGATCGGCCCGATTATCAGCAGAACGACTATGTCGGCTGGATCAACAGAGCAAAGAAGGCCGAGACCCGTCAAAAGCGCTTGGACCAGATGCTTGACGAACTCAGGAAGGGTGGCGTCTACATGAAGATGGACCACCCACCGTCGGCGCGTATCTGACCTTCCATCGCGCGAGAGGGTGGGATGGAGCGGGAAACAATGAGAAACGTTGAGAGGCGAAATCCGATCAGGACGAGCGTTGCGCGGGTTTCCCAGGTCAGCCGGATGGGTCTTCTCGGGCTCATAACCCGAAGGTCGTAGGTTCAAATCCTACCCCCGCTACGAAGAGAGCCCTTGGGGCACCTACATTCTCAGGGTTTTCTCGCCCCCGGAATCGCTCCAGCGGGTCCTGTCAAACGATGTCAAGTACCGAGTTCGGCGATCTCGTCAGTCTCCGCTGTGGTGAGCTACTCATCGTGATGTCGAGTTTTGGCGAGGTCGGGCACTCTGAGTCCGCGGATCCTTGTCGGGCATGCTACATTCCACCGTGTTAGGCCTGCGGACATGCGAGGATCTGCGGGCCCGTTCAGATGCAGGGGAGTTGCACATGAGGAATCGCCGTTCGAGGATCGCTGCTGTTATCGCCGTCTCGGTGGTTTCGGCGCTCCTGTGGGTGGGCCCCGTTGGCGCCGGCCCACCACCGCCGCAGGTTTCGGGAATGGTGATGACAGAGAGCACGATGTCGTTCCAGGACACCTGGGACGCGCTGTTCACAGCGATTGACAGCAATCCCAATATCGGGATCGCTGCTGTTGTCGATCACGCTGCCAATGCAGCGAGCGTTGGACTCGACCTTCCACCGAACCGTGAGATCTTCTTCGGGAACCCGAGGATCGGAACGCCGCTCATGCAGCAGGCTCCCACTGCCGGGATCGATCTTCCGCTCAAGATGCTGGTGTGGGAGGATGCCGGTCGGGTGTTCGTTGGATACAACGCCGTTGAATATCTCGCTGCTCACCACGGCCTGGTCAGCCCCATTCTTGGGAATATCGCAGCAGCGTTGCGGGGACTTGCAGGGGCCGCCACGGGTACGGACGTCGATGACACACGGGTACACGGCATGCAACGCTACGAGAACAATCCGGGTCTGGTGACCATCGACAGTACGGACGGCTTCGATACAACCCTGGGCCGGTTGCTGTCAGCCATCGATGGTTCGCCGGCCAATGTGGCGTTCACCGTTGACCATTCTGCCAACGCCACGAGCGTGGGCATGGATCTTCCACCAAATACGCTGGTCGTTTTCGGGAATCCCAATCTGGGGACGCCGTTGATGCAGGCGGCGCCAACTTCGGGTATCGACCTTCCGCTCAAGATGCTGGTGTGGGACGACTTCGACGGAACCACCCACATCAGCTACACGGACATGGGCACGCTCAACAAGCGGCACCACTTCCGTGGGCAACCAGCGCTTCTGAAGGTGATCGACGGAGCGTTGAGCAATTTCGCATCTGCGGCAGCAGGGTGACAGCGAGTTCGACCTGACGAGGCGCCCGTAGTCGGTCCACCTGCTACAGGTGCAATGGCCGGTGTTCGGCACGCAACGTTCACACCCTGCCCCGCTTGGACAAAGACCCCGGGCTTTCCAACGTGTACTGCGAGTTGCCACACGTCCACCATGGGCACGACAGACGACAACCGCTGACACGCGCAAGGTTCGAACATCGCCGCAGGCATCGCGGACGTGGCAACATCGCCAGAGCGGCTGCCATCTCATTCACAACCCGAAGGTCGCAGGTTCGAGCTTGGCAGTCGCTACGAACGGACCCAAGGGCATCATCTGTCTCCCAGGAGATTTCTCATGCGTGGGGTTGGCCGACATGTGACATCTCGAATCGTTGTGATCGTGACGTGCGCGATCCAGCCGGAAGGCTGGCAATGGTGAGGCAGCTTTCCGGGTGCTTATGGCGCTATTCAGTTCCTTGGCGTTTCAGGTGTGCTCTCAGGGCGGGAAGCACCAGGAGGTCCTTCTGTCGTCCAGCGGCTTCTTTGGAGCGGATGACGTCGGCGAGGCTTGCAACAGGTACATCGCGGCCGCGGTACTGGATGACCACGACGGCATCGAGAAGATCCGCGTATCCCGTGGTGCCGTCTGGTCTCATAGCGATATCGAGCGGCCCGGCGTCCGTCCACAGAGTGACTGTCACCATGGTCGCGAGCAGGTCAGCGGTGATACCGCTAGGGATTTCGACTCCATCGGCTGGCGCATCTGATACGCGGAAGCGTGCGTTCACTTGGCGTAGCGCCCTTGCCAGCCTTCAGAGATTGTCATTGGTGGCGTCTGGTGTGACGTCGATGTCTCGTGTAGGGGGAATCGCAACCTGGTGGAGTTCCGCAGCGAATCCACCGATTACGACCTAGGACACCTCGTACTGCTCCAAAACATCGAGAATCATCGCGACGTCTACATCGGGTGTTGGCATCACTGACCCCGAATCCGATTGAGTCGCTCAGTGGCGACTCGTACTCGACTCTCCTCAACGAGTTCGGCTTGCCTGGAGGGTGGCAAGGTTTCGATGAACGCCGCAAGGGTGGCGTCGTGGTCGTCGATCGGTTCGAGCCGGATGCGCATTTCAGAGCCCGCTGCGGCAAGAAGGCGCACGAGCGTGGGGAGTGTCGGTTCCTTCCTTCCCGTCTCGTACGCCGAGATGGATTGCTGGGAGACACCGGCTTGAAGAGCGAGATCGGTTTGGGTCATGTTTGTCTTGTCCCGTGCAAGTCGTAGCAGGCCGGCTGCGAGTGTTGGTGCTGGATCGAATTTTCCCATATCACCATTATGCACAACCTTTCGGTTGTGATCGTCCGATAGCGGCATCCGATGCTCGACCCGTCCACTGGTGGTACAGAGCTTGGAATCGAGCATGGCCACTCGGGCGTGTCAAACACAGGTCAAACGAACCGAGACGTACGGATCGACACAGGCATGGACGTACACGGACTGACATGGCACGCCAGTTGTACGGAGCATCATGGGTCCGAACGGAACGACACCCCACCGGATCAGGACGTCTAACTCATAACCCGAAGGTCGTGAACTTGGGTGGCTCGGACTGCCTGCTGATGAACAGCGGTTTAACCGGAGGACGGGGGCCCTGCGCCGATTGACTCGAGGCGCCAGGTTCACATCTCGTCCCTCCACGCAGGAGAATCCTGGTACGTCTCCATGTGCCGAAGGCTCTCTCACATCCTGGGATGGCTGGCATCCGGCGGATTGATGAGCCGCAAGGCCGGGGACTGTATGGCTCACTTCTCTGTCGTCAACATGTATTGACGACAGAGAAATGAACTGCTATTTTGGTGGTGTGGACATCGAAGCGAGCGCACGGAAACACGGTGTCCCGAGTGAGGACATGCTGCACGCAATACGACACCACTGGCGAGCCTTCGAGACCGACGACCCCTCTGTCACGATGTTCATCGGACCATCGACAACGCCGGAGCCGTTGGAGGTCGGTGTCGTGATCGACGATGGCGGCGCGGCGATTATCCATGCAATGGCTGCACGTGCGAAGTTCCTGAAAGGGTGGTGGACCACATGAGCACGACGAGAAGCGACCGCGCTGAAGCCGTGGAAAAGTGGGCTGATGAGGTCGATCCCGCAGATCTGAAGGTTGCCAACACCGCAGCGTTGCGCTCCATTGCTGAGCTGGTGGAGCAACGCAACGAAGTACACGAGGATCTGACTGAAGCTGTTCGTTCGGCCCGTCGCGCGAAACGCAGTTGGTCGGAGATCGGGGCGATGCTGGGGGTGTCCAAACAGGCTGCACAGCGGAAGTACTCAAAGATCGCTGCGCCGCATTCATAGCTGAGAGGCCAAACCGGAGCCGGGTCCCGCTCATAACCCGAACGTCGGACTCTTCGGTTGCTCGCCGCGTTCATGCGGTCTAGTGGACGGCGGCAGAACTTCGATGTCCGTAGTCGGCCGAGTCCAACGGTTGGGGTTCGACTCTCGAGGTTCAAGGTCTGCCGCCCGAATGCCGTGGTCGAATTCAGACTTGTTCAAGACCGATGCTCCTGTGCGGTGAAGCGGCGATACACGGACGCTCGCTCTGAGGAGGAAAGCACACCAGCGAACGGCGTCACATGCCGCAACTCGCGGGCATGTTCGGACGGGTCAAGCATTGCTTCGATGATGCTCTCGACAGGCCGATCGAGTATTCCGGCCCAGTCGTTGAGTAGTTGGGCTGCGCGCGGGTGTTGTTGACTGAGCCGCTTCAGGTTCGTGTGCGCGACCTCGAGCACGGTGGTGGGGTCATGGCGCAGTTTCGTAGCTATCGCCCGGTGGATGGCGAGGCTTCTGTTGTCCCGGCGTGTGAGGGGAGCGACAAAGACGACGACAGCTTCTTTGCCAACGCTCTTGGCGAGCCGTTCGAGCGTGGACAGCGTCGGGCTTTTCGATCCCGTCTCGTATGCGGCGACAGTCGGTTGGGAGGTGCCCGCGGCCTGTGCAAGTTCGCTCTGTGTCATCTCTGCGATCGTCCGGAGGTTTCGCACTGCCGTCATACAACGAGTATATCTGAACGGATATAATACGTCAATCCGCTGTATGCCGCCATGTCCCATCGACGCGGTCGATATCCCGCGTCATGCCCACGGTCGGTCGAGCGATGCCGCGTCATCCAGTCATATCGTGTCACGCAAACGGTGCCGGACCACGGTCGGTCGAGCGGCATTGAGTGGGCTCGATATCGAGGGAACCTGGCGGCATGGAAATATCTAAGGTTTGCTGACGTCAGTATGAACTGCCACGCCGGGCTCATAGCCCGAAGGTCGGGCTCTCGAGTCGCTCGTTCCACTCATGCAGCCTTCTGCCCGGTGGCAAGGCTCCGGTCTCCGTAGACGGGGTTCCACGGGCTGGGGTCAAGATCTAGGCTCAGATCCTGCCCCCGATACGAGGAAAACCCTTGGCATTCCTACATACGCCGAGGGTATCTTCGCGTCCACTGGCAAACATCTAACGTATCTTCTAGCGGCGCCATCGAGAAGGCGCTGATCTGGAGAGTTCGCCATTCGGCGCGCGGTTCTTCTGGATACCGCCACCGGGTTGGCAAGGACGGACACGACGGCTCAGGCGACGGCAAGTATTCGGCGGTCCAATTCGCAAGCTGCGAGGTCAACGCAGAGTTCCCACACCGGAACGACCAGCGAGACAGCGATGAGATCTGCCACAACCACAGACCGGCATGCTGGGTGTCACCGCGAGGATGGAGATTGAGGCACCGGTCTGACCGTCTCGTCGGTCGAGGTGTCGCCGATGGGGCTGGCGAGAGCGCGTTCTAATGATGTGAACAGGTCGAGGACGGCCGGTGCTTCGAAGATTCGGTACCGCTGTTTGCCGATGTTGCGTTGCGTCAGGATTCCCGCGTCGACCAGGCGGTTGATGGCTGCACCGGTCGCGACATCGGAGCGGTCGATGAGCTCGGCGGCTGATTCCACGGTTAGGAGGGGGACTCCGGGGAGAACGTCGATGAGCAGATCTAGAGCCGACCCCTTTCGGACGGTGCCGAGGTTCGACCGCCACTGGTGGACCAGTTCGTCGATCCTTGTGGCGTAGATCTGAGCGTCACCGCATGCTCGGAGGGTGGCGCCGGCGAAGGTTCGCAGCCACGTGTGGGCGGCCAGGGATCGCTCGGGCCTGTCGGCGGGATGGGTGTGCCTAAAGGCAGTCAGGCCGGAGATGTAGTCGTCGGACCACGTGGCGAGGACGAGGCTGATGGGGGGCACGAATGTGGGGGAGAGCCCTCGCCGTCGGAGAATGACATGGATCAGCGCACGCCCTGTCCGTCCGTTTCCGTCGGCGAATGGGTGGATGGTCTCGAACTGGGCATGGGCGATGGCGGCCTGTACGAGTGGCGAGTGCTCGTCGCCGTTCACGTACTCGATGAGGTCCTGGACAAGTTCATGGACCTGGTCTGGTGGTGGTGGGACGAAGACCGCGCTGCATGGGTTGTAGGAGCTGCCGCCGATCCAGTTCTGCTGTTCCCGAACGACCCCTCCGAACTCGGGTCTCGGCGAGCGGTCCATCAGGACTCGGTGGATCTCCAACAGATCGGCCACCGAGATCCGCTCCGCTTGGACCGCCAGCTCGATAGCGGACTCCATGGCTGCGATGTTGCCGAGGACCTCGACGGCGACGCGATCTGCAGCCTCGCCTCCCCGGGCAAGCGCCGCCTCCGCCTCGACCAACCGCCGCGGTCCGGCGTCGAGTCCCTCGATCTTGGACGAGGCGACCGACTCGGCTCGGAGGAGGAAGCGGGCGAGACCTTCGAGACTGACATGGCTCGTCCCGGCCTCGTTCAGGTCCCGGACCGCGGTCTCGGCGTCAGCGATGTCTGCTGCCAGGTCGCCAGGCAGGGTGAGATTCCATCCGGCGAGAGGATCGGGGAGGTAGGCGTCGTAGCTGCAGCCTTGGCGGTCGCTGCGGGTCATCCCCTCAAATCGGGGCTCCCATCGTCTCCGTACGTACTCGGCTATCCTTCGGCTCCCGTCGGGTGTAGCGAAGGTTACACGAAAAGCTTAGCTTAGAGAAGAGTTAACCAAAGGGAACGGGAATACTGCCCCGAAGCGCTCCCCTGCGACGTCGGAGTTCGCCGTCTGCGATTCGGAGCTGCCAGTCTGATCGCCTATTGACCCTGGAGTCATGCCATCGCTCCTATGGCCGCTACGCCCTGTGGCTCAAGAGCCAGTTCCGATATCGCCGGCAGGTGCCTCAACGCCCGAATCCGGGCCGTCCGAGATCGACCACACGTCACCTCCAGATTGGAGGGCACAGAAGTCGTCGGAACCACTGATAGCGCTCCAGGGGCGGTGCTGTTTCCTCAGATCCGGTGTCATATCCAGCTGGATCGCACACGGCAGTCATGCGCCTTTGTCGGATTCGGAACACCTCATGGGTTTGGAAACGTTCTGGATGGTTTCGACGAATGTGCCTTCGAGCATTCCGCTGGAACACCAGAGCTTTCGGTCAGGTTCTGATAGCCCATTGCCTGATCTCGGCTCGTACACCGTCGAGCAGGTCAGAAGTAGCGACAGTATCTGTTCCGCTGTGGTTGATCTGATTGATGCCGATGACGGTGGCGGTCAGAAGTCGACACCGTTGTTTACATAGGTCGGGGTCCGTCTGTCCGGCGACGGCAGCTCGTTCGAGTGCTGTTCGCAGACCCCCTTCGAGACGTTCGAGGTAGCGGTGAGTTGAATCGGGATCAGTGACCGTCCCCATGTCGTTGACGATGAGGCAGCCTGTAGGCACGTCTGACTCGAAGATGGCCTCGATCCTGTCGATGAATTCCACGATATCGGCGATGCCCTCCGTGCCGTTGTAGAGAGGCTCGAACAATCGTTCATCAGCGGAATCAACGTACGCACAGGCGGCACTGCGAAAGAGGCCCTTCTTGCCGTCGAAGCTGTTGTACAATGTCGATCGGTCCACACCTGTCGCCGCTTCGAGGTCACGCAGCGTCGTGGCGGGATAGCCGTTCTTCCAGAAGGCGAGGGTCGCCGCAGATACAACCGCTTCACGGTCGTACAAGACAGGTCGTCCGACCTTCGGTGTCACGTCGCTTGCCTTTTGCATCACCGTGTGTATATTACCATCTGCACGTTATACACTGCACGGTGTGAAACGATGCAACGACCTCGATTGAAAGAGAGCCCTCATGGCAACACTCCTCGTAACACTCGCAACTGCCCCGGATCAAGATGAGGCGAGAGGACGATACCTGGCGGGAGTCCAGCCTCTTCTGAAGGCTGCAGGCGGCCGAATGGTCAAGCAGCTGCGTGTTGCAGACGCCATCGTCGGGACAGCCGGCACATCGATGGCAATCGTCATGGACTTCGACACAGCTGGAGCAATCGCGGATGTCTTCTCAAGCGAGGCCTATCAGGTATTGGTAGCTGATCGCGATACGGCATTCTCGAACATTGAGATTCTGATCACGGAGGATGCCGGATGACACAAAGCCTGCCCAACAGCCACACAACAAGGGGAACCTGATGCCTGAATTCACCGTATCTCGACGGATCGACGCTCCGGTCGGAAAGGTCTGGGAGGTGCTTGACGATTTTGGAGACATCGCGCAATGGAGTCCAGGTATCAAGACCTCTGAGCTCACTTCCGAGGGGCCCGTCGGAGAGGGAACCACGCGAAACTGCAATTTCGTCGGACTCGGCGGTGTCAACGAACGTATCGACATATACCTACCCAACGAGCGGATGACCGTGAACCTGTACGAGACTTTCAAGTTGCCAATCTCAGGGGCAGTAGCCGACTTCAACCTTGCTTCTGTCGAAAAAGGCACCGAACTGACCCTGCACTACAGCTACACACTCAACCGACTGGGCCGCGCTGTCAAAGGTACGACAGAAAAGCAAATGAAGAAGGGAATCAATGGTCTCGCCGACGACCTTCGAAGTGCGAGCGAGCTGATCACCACCCGCTGACGTTCAGAAGCACCCGACAGCGGGTCGAAGGAGAGAACGTTGACACACGGATGTCGTACCGCTGACCCGGACGCCAGCGTGTACGGCCCGGTCCCCAGCTCCGCCGCCTGCCCCTCGCCTCCCAGATGATCAGGCTCCGGCCGCGGCCGCATTCACGATCCGTCGGCAGCGGTTGTGACGGACATCCCGGATCACGTCACGAAGTTGACATGATGCCGTCAACGAACGCTATCTCAAGGCAGAGCCACAGATCGGTCGCATCTCATGCCTCGGTGCGCGAGCGCCGCGCACCGCACTTCAGCGCGAGCATCCCTGCCGCGCCAGGGAGACGGATGGAGGAACGTTGTCCCGTGGCCTTGATGTGTACGCAGGAACGAGCAGATCAACGGTCGCACCGGCTCGGTCGACTGTTCGCTGCTTGTCCACCTTCGCCATCCTGATCCGCCCCGCCGAGCGCTGCTCCCGGATCGCATCAGCGGCCTGGAACACCACTAGTTTCGTCTCATGGGTCAGGAACCCGGAATCGACTAGCCACCAGCCGACAACAAGGAGAACAAGGAGAACAAGACAACGAGGAGAAC